>NZ_JAKMSK010000014.1:0-38279 GCF_025772605.1 Campylobacter sp. CNRCH_2016_0050h
ACCGCTTTTATAATTAAACACCAAAGAAAATTTCAGGTTTTAATCTAAGCATTAAACAATATGCAGCCAAACTAGCTTGCTCTCTTGTGTAATTTCTATTGCCTTGTATATGAATGCATTCTTGTAAAAAGGTTCCATCTTTATACATAGCTCCTATGTAGATGGTACCTGCTTTGGTGTTTTTATCATTCTCTTCTCCAGCTACCCCACTAAGCGCTAAAGCAAAATCACAATTTGTGGTTTTAAAAACCCCTTTTAACATAAAATAAATACAACGATCAGAATATTCTCCAACACTTTCTAAAGTATCATTGCTCACCCCAAGCCAAGAATTTTTCAAACGATTAGAATAAGTGATCAAAGAACCCTCAAACACATTAGAAATTCCTGAATTTTCAGCAAATTTTGAAGCACAAAGTCCTGCGGTACAACTTTCTGCAAAGGAAATTTTTAAGTTTTTTTCTAAAAGTTTTTTGGCTATAAATTTAATAGGATCGTTTCCTAAAAATACTTTTCCTGCAAAAAGTTTGAAAACCCCTTTTAAAAAGCCTTCTAGTTTTCCATATTGACTAGCGCTTGCTCTAATGCAAATGAGATTATCTAATAATGCACTTGAGCAAGTTTGAATTTCAAAAGAAGTAGTAAGTGTGCTAAGTAAGATATTTGCACTCATTTCATCTATATCTAAAAGACAAAAATACGCATAGTCAAGTTCAGGATTTTGCAAAATCAAAGGCAATTTTTGCTCTATATTTATGTTTAATAAATTAATATGACATTGCTCAAAAGAACTTAAAAAGGAATTTTTTTCACGCAAAGCTTTTGAAGGTACTAGGGTATCATTTTCTAAGATTAAAACATCATCATTTAAGGTTGCTATGATCTTAGCTATGGTTGCATAGTATTCGCTAATGCTAAAAATGGTTATATAGCTATATTCTTTAGAAAGTTTTTCAAGTAAAAAAGGAAGTTCTTTATCAGGTTTGTTTATAAATTTTAACTCATGAAGCTCTAAAAACTGCTTTTTGTATTCTTCTTGTATATAACGCATATAATTTTCATTAATAATAATTTCATTGCCTATAATGATGATGAGATGTTTCATGATTTTCCTTTTTTTATTGCGATTATAACAAAAAAATAAGTGCAAATTAAAAGTATTTTAAGTAGAATTTACTATTTTTAAATTTTTCAAGGTGGATTATATGGATTATAAAGATACGCTATTGCTTCCAAATACGACTTTTGCAATGCGTGCAAATTTAGCAGAGCTTGAGCCTAAGCGTTTTAGCAAGTGGTTTGAAAACAACTATGCTTATGAAAAAATGAAACAAAAAAGACAAGGAATAAGCGAGAGTTTTACTTTACATGATGGCCCTCCTTATGCTAATGGACATTTGCATATTGGCCATGCTTTAAATAAAATTTTAAAAGATATCATCATTAAAATGCATTATTTTCAAGGTAAAAAAGTGCGTTTTACTCCTGGTTGGGATTGTCATGGTTTACCGATAGAACAGCAAGTTGAAGTTAAACTTAAAGATAAAAAGCAAAGTTTAAGCAAAAAAGAAATTCGTGAGTTTTGCAGAGAGCATGCGAGAGAATTTGTAAATATCCAAAGAGATGAATTTAAGTCTTTGGGTGTGATTGCTGATTGGGATGAGCCATACTTGACTATGAAAAATGCTTTTGAGGCAGATATTTACAAAGCTTTATGTAAAATCGCTAAAAAAGGACTTTTGCTAGAAAGAAGTAAGCCTGTTTTTTGGAGTTGGGCTGCTAAGAGTGCATTAGCAGAAGCTGAAGTAGAGTATGAAGATAAAGAAGATTATTCTATTTTTGTAGCTTTTGAACTTGATAAAACTTCCCTTGAAAAGCTAGGTGTAAAAAAAGCTAAAGCAGTCATTTGGACTACCACGCCTTGGACTTTACCGGCAAATCAAGCTATATCTTTAAATCCAAATGAAAAATATGTTATCACTGAAGAAGGTTATATTTTTGCTAAAGCCTTGCTTGAAAATATGATTAATAAAAACTTCACTCAAGGAAAAATTCAAAAAGAACTTTTAGGTTCTGAATTTGAAAATTTAAGTGCTATTAATCCACTTAATCAAAGAAAATCCACTCTTATTTTAGGCGATCATGTTTTAATGGAAGGTGGAACAGGGCTTGTGCATACTGCACCAGGTCATGGTGAGGATGATTATTATGTGTGCTTAAAATATGGCATTGAAGTGATTATGCCAGTAGATGATGGTGGGTGTTATGATGAAACACTAAGAGCTAAAGGGCTTTTGCCAGAGTATTTATTAAATGAGTTTATAGGACTTCATATTTTCAAAGCAAATGAGCGTATTTTAGAATTGCTTGGCGGAGCTTTGCTTGAGAGTTCTAAATTTATACATTCTTATCCATTTTGTTGGAGAACACATAAACCGGTTATTTATAGAGCCACAAAACAATGGTTTATCTTAATGGATGAGAAAAAATTAGATGGAAAATCTTTAAGAGAACTAGCACTAGAGCAATTAAATAATGTGAAATTTTACCCAGAAAGTGGGGTAAAAAGACTTAGTTCTATGATAGAAAATCGCCCTGATTGGTGTATATCAAGACAAAGAGATTGGGGTGTGCCTATCGCATTTTTTAGAGATAAAAACACCAAAGAAGTGATTTTTGATGATGATGTTTTAGATCATTTGGTGGGAATTTTTGAAGCAAATGGAGCTGATGCGTGGTGGGATTTAGAAATAAAAGATTTATTACCGCCAAATAGCAAATATGATCCAAATAATTTAGAAAAAGTTTATGATATTTTAGATGTTTGGTTTGATAGTGGTAGCACTTGGGAAGCAGTATTAAACTCAGCAAGATATGATGCAGGAGAATATCAAGCTTCAATGTATCTTGAAGGAAGTGACCAGCACCGTGGATGGTTTCAAAGCTCACTTTTAATTTCTACCGCGATCAATCACAAAACCCCATATAAAAACATACTTACTCATGGCTTTACCGTAGATGAAAAGGGTCAAAAAATGAGTAAATCTAAGGGTAATGTGGTTTTACCTCAAAATGTAGCTAAAAATTATGGGGTAGAAATTTTAAGACTTTGGATAATGCTTAGTGATTATTCAACGGACTTAAAAATTTCAGATAATATCTTAAAACAAGTAAGCGAGCAGTATAGAAAGATAAGAAATACTATAAGATTTTTACTTGCAAATACTAATGATATGGAATTTTTAGAAACAAAAAATTTCACACTTTTAGATAAGTGGATTTTAATGCGTGCAAAAGTTGCTTTTGAAGCATGTGAAGTTGCTTTTGAAAAATATGAATTTGCAAAAGGCTTTAGTGTGCTTTTAAATTTCTTAAGTGCGGATTTAAGTGGAATTTATTTAGATGTGTGCAAAGATAGATTATATTGTAATGCAAAAGATGACACAAAGAGAGTAAGCGCGCAAAGTGCTATGGTGTTAATAGCTAGAAAACTTTTTGCACTTTTAGCTCCAAGTTTAACTTACACTATAGATGAAGCTTTAGAACATGCAAATGTGGCTATTAAAGAAAATGCTAAAGATGTTTTTGATTTGGTATTAAAAAATGGCTTTGATTATGAGTATAAAATCGAAGATGATTTATTTATAAAATCAAGAGAAAAATTCTTTGAGCTTGTAGATGTATTAAAAAAAGACAAAATCATCAAATCAACCTTAGAGTTAAGCTTGCAAACAAGTGCAAATGAGCTTTTGAGTGAAGATATTGAAGAAGTAGCTGATTGGTTTATGGTAAGCTCTATAGAAAGCTTAGATGATAA
The DNA here is from genome assembly GCF_025772605.1 of Campylobacter sp. CNRCH_2016_0050h. Classification (NCBI taxonomy): domain Bacteria; kingdom Pseudomonadati; phylum Campylobacterota; class Epsilonproteobacteria; order Campylobacterales; family Campylobacteraceae; genus Campylobacter; species Campylobacter sp. CNRCH_2016_0050h. The sequence continues at coordinate 3,818 of NZ_JAKMSK010000014.1, forward strand.
AGAAGCTTTGAGTGAGTTTAAAATAGATGATCATAGTTTTAAAATAGTGCGTTCTTTATTGCACAAGTGTCCAAGATGTTGGAAATTTTTAGCAAAAGAAGAAGAATGTTTATGTCCAAGATGTAATAGTGTGGAAAAAGCAAAAAATGTTTGAGCAAGCTTTACCTTTTAGCGTGGTAGTGATTACTTTATTGAGCTTTTTATTTATCACGCTTTTTTTGTTTTATTTGGTTAAAAAATTTAAGGATAAATAATGGTAACTTTAAAAGAAGCTTTGGAATTTTCAAATGAAGAATTAGAAAATCTAAAAAAAGAATTAAATGAAAAAGCACATCAGCAAAAGCATTTAGGTGCTTATGTAGAGCAGTTTTTAAATAAAGACTTAAGCACTTCAGGTACTGGCGTACCAGTAGCTATAAAAGATAATATTAGTGTAAAAGATTGGGAATTAACTTGTGGTTCTAAAATTTTACAAGGCTATGTGGCTCCTTATGATGCAAGCGCTATTGTAAATTTACGCAAAAATAATTTTACTCCATTTGGAAGATGTAATATGGATGAGTTTGCTATGGGAAGTACAAGTGCAACTTCTTTTTATGGTAAGACTTTAAATCCGCTTGATAATACTAAAGTTCCAGGTGGAAGTAGTGGGGGGAGTGCTGCTGCGGTTGCTGCAGGGATAGCTTTAGCAAGTTTGGGTTCAGATACAGGTGGTTCAGTAAGACAACCTGCTGCTTTTTGTGGTTGTGTTGGGTTTAAGCCAAGTTATGGAAGAGTTAGCAGGTATGGTTTAGCAGCGTATTCTTCAAGCCTTGATCAAATAGGAGTTTTAACGCAAAATGTTGAAGATGCTGCGATTTTATATGATGCTATTGCAGGTTATGATGAAAAAGATAGCACGAGTGTAAACATAGCTTTTGAGCCAACTACGCCAAAACTAAATGCAAATAAAAAGCTAAAAATAGCTGTGATTAAAAACTATATAGAACAAACTAATGATGATGTAAAACAAGCCTTATTAAAAACTATAGATATGTTAAAAGCAAATGGCCATGAGATTGTTTATAAAGACTTAATGGATTCTACATTTGATGTTGCGGCTTATTATATCATAGCAGCAGCCGAAGCAAGTGCAAATTTAAGCCGTTATGATGGCGTAAGATATGGTAGAAGAAGTGAAAAATGTGACAATCTTAGTCAAATGTATGTAAATAGCAGAAGTGAAGGTTTTGGTGAGGAAGTAAAAAGAAGAATTTTACTAGGAACCTTTGTTTTAAGTAGTGGCTATTATGATGCATACTACATCAAAGCACAAAAGGCTAGAAGATTTATCAAGCAAAAATATGAAGAAATTTTAAACGATTGTGATTTGATTTTTATGCCAGTTACTCCAAGCGTTGCTTTTGGTTTTAACGATATAAAAACTCCAGTGCAAATGTATTTAGAAGATGTATTTACTATTTCAGTGAATTTAGCAGGACTTGGTGGCATTAGTGTGCCAGTAGGAAAAAATGAAAATGGACTTAGTATTTCTGCTCAGCTTATATGCAAAGCTTATGATGAGCAAACTTTATTAGATGGTGCTTTGAGCTTGGAAGAAATTATCAAAAACAAATAAAGGAAAAATTATGAAAATCATAAAACGCGCTTTGACTTTTGAAGATGTTTTACTAGTCCCTCAATATTCTGAGGTTTTACCTAAAGAAGTAGATATTAAAACAAGACTTACAAAAAATATCACCTTAAATATGCCTTTGATTTCAGCTGCTATGGATACAGTTACTGAACATAGAGCAGCTATTATGATGGCAAGGCTTGGTGGCATAGGGGTAATCCATAAAAATATGGACATAGCTTCACAAGTTAGAGAGATAAAAAGAGTTAAAAAAAGTGAAAGTGGCGTGATTATGGATCCTATTTATATAGGGCCTAAAGCAAGTGTTAAAGAAGCGCTAGAACTCATGGCTGAATATAGAATTTCAGGCGTTCCTGTGGTAGATGAGAATAAAATTTTAATAGGAATTTTAACTAATCGCGATTTAAGATTTGAAACTAACTTTGATAATTTAGTAGAAAATGTAATGACAAAAATGCCTTTAATCACTGCTAAAAAAGGCTCTACTTTAGATGATGCAGAAAGGATTTTCTCTACTAATAAAGTAGAAAAACTTCCAATCGTAGATGAAAATAATCGCTTAGAAGGTTTAATCACTATAAAAGATTTGAAAAAACGCAAAGAATATCCAAATTCAAATAAAGATGCTTATGGAAGATTAAGAGTGGCTGCAGCCGTGGGTGTGGGTCAGCTTGATCGCGTAAAGGCTTTAGTAGAAGCTGAAGTTGATGTTATAGTAATGGATAGTGCGCATGGACATTCTAAAGGGATTATTGATACATTAAAAGCAATTAAGGCTGAATTTAATGTAGATGTGATAGTAGGAAATGTTGCAAGTGCTAAAGCGGTTAAAGATCTATGTGAAGCAGGTGCAGACGCTGTTAAGATAGGTATAGGACCTGGTAGTATTTGCACCACACGCATTGTTTCAGGTGTGGGTGTACCTCAAATTTCAGCTATAGATGAATGTGCAATAGAAGCGAGTAAATACAGCGTGCCAGTAATCGCTGATGGGGGTATAAAATACTCAGGCGATATTGCAAAAGCTATCGCAGCAGGAGCAAGTAGTGTGATGATAGGTTCACTTTTAGCAGGAACTGATGAGAGTCCAGGTGAGTTATTTACTTATCAAGGAAGACAATATAAGAGTTATCGTGGCATGGGAAGCTTAGGTGCTATGCAAAAAGGTAGTTCAGATAGATATTTCCAAGAAGGTACAGCTCAAGATAAACTTGTACCTGAAGGTATTGAAGGTAGGGTGCCTTATGTAGGAAGTATAAAAAGTGTAGTACATCAACTTTTAGGCGGGCTTAGATCTTCTATGGGTTATGTAGGTGCAGTAGATATCAAAGCTTTCCAAGAAAGAGCTGAATTTGTAGAAATCACCGCAGCAGGATTAAAAGAAAGCCATGTGCATGATGTAACTATCACTGCTGAAGCACCAAATTATAAGGTGAGTAATTAATGGAATTTGAAGATCATATCAAACAAGCCGAGCTTTCTTTGGAAAAACTTAATGATAAAGATTTGGACCTTAAAACTTGCGTAGAAATTTATAAAGAAGGTTTAAAAAGTATCAAGCAAGCAAGAACTATGCTTGAAAATGCTAAATTAGAAATCGAGCAAGTAGATGAGTAGTGTTGTAGCTTTACAATTTCCCACTTTGGCTTTGAGTGAATCAAGGCTTGATTATTATCTAAAAGCTGCCAAGGAAAGTGGTGCGAATTTGGTGGTTTTGGGTGAGTATGTTTTAAATAGCTTTTTTAGTGAGCTAAAAACTATGCCAAAAAGCATGATCAAAGAACAAAGTCAAAGCAAAAAAGCAAGCTTGATAAAACTTGCTAAAAAATATGATTTAAATATTATTGCACCTTTCATAAGTGTTGAAAATGATGGTTTAAAAAAACTATGCTTAAAAGTAGGTCCACAAAATGTAAAAGTGTATGAGCAACAAATTTTAATGCCTTATGCACACTGGAATGAAGAAAAATTTTTTAACAATAAAAAAGCTGATAAGCTTAAACTTTTTACTTTCACACATGAGGGCTTAAAATGTGCTTTGCTTTTTGGCTTTGAGGCACATTTTGATATCTTTTGGCAAATGATCATGAAAAAAAAGATAGACTTAGTCATCATTCCCACAGCTAGCACCTTTGAAAGTAATCAAAGATGGCTAGAACTTTTAAAAACAAGAGCCTTTTTAAACTCAACAAGCATTTTAAGGGTTAATCGTATAGGTAATTTAAAGCAAGAAAATGAGTGGAAATTTTATGGAGATAGCTTTTTTATTAATGCTTTTGGCGAAGTGCAAGAGCAACTTGGCGATCAAGAAGAAATGCTTGTAGTGGAAGTTAGTAAGGCAAATGAAGCTAGAAATTTATGGGGCTTTGATAAGCTTGTGAAAAATTATGAAGAATAGCTTATATTTTAAAACACAAATTATACTTTTAATATAAAGTATAATTTGTTAGAATTAACAATTTAATATAGTAAATTTGGATTTAACTATTTTGTTTATTAACTATAAGCCAAAGAATTGGAAATCCTATTATTCCAATTGGCAAGACAAGCATAAATAATAAAAATTTTATAACTATTTTTGCAATGATTAAAAAAAGAGTATTGATAAAAAATACATTATCTCCAAGCAGTATATTTTTTAGTTCTTTCCATACAAAACATGCAAAAGGAAATAATAAAAATTAATTCCTAACATAATAAAAAATGAAATGCTGCTAGATAGTGGAGTGGTAAAATAAAAAAATACATGCTGCAAACACATAATGTCTTATAAGCCACACTAGATTTATAGTGCTAAAAACTTTTAGTGGATTGATCAAATTTTACTCCTTATTTATTTATAAAATATTTTGCAATTTTATTTTTTTAAATTAATTTAAACTTAATATTTTTATTTTAATATTGTTATATTAATACTAAATTAAATATAAAGTAGTTTTAGTATTAATAATTTATATAAGATTGTGTAAATATTTTGATGTGGCTATATGATTTATATCAGGATAAAATAAATACTCATTAAAAAGTTTATATTTTATTTTTAGTAAACAAATGATAGAATTTTGCCTTAAATTTTCAAAAAATTTGAGGCAAGAATGCAAAAAATTCATTTTATAGGTATAGGTGGTATTGGAATTTCAGCTTTGGCGAGATTTTTAAAAGAACAAGACTTTAAGATTAGTGGTTCTGATATCAAAGAAAGTAAAATCACAAAAGAATTAGAAAAAGAAGGTATAAATATAAAAATTCCTCATCATAAAGACAATGTCAAAGATGTGGATTTAGTGGTGTATTCAGCTGCTATCAAAGAAGATAATGAGGAATTAATCAGCGCAAAAAAACAAAACATCACAACGCTTTCAAGAAAAGAAGCCCTGCCTATGATTTTAAAAGACAAAAGAGTTTTTGCGGTTGCGGGAGCCCATGGTAAAAGCACAACTTCAAGCATTTTAGCAAGCTTGATAGAAGCTTCTGTTATTATTGGTGCGGTGCTAAAAGAAAGTGGCACCAATATGCTTTATAAAGAAAGCGAAAATCTCATTTTTGAAGCTGATGAGAGTGATAGTTCTTTTTTGAACTCAAATCCTTATTTAGCTATAGTGACTAATGTTGAAGCAGAACATTTAGATCATTATGGAAATGATCTTTCAAAATTATACAAAGCTTATGAAGACTTTTTGCGTTTGTCCAAAATTCAAGTGATTAATGCTGAAGATGAGTTTTTGTCAAGTTTAAATTTAAATAATGCAAAAAAGCTTTACCCAAGCAAAGATATCACAAATATTTATATGAAAGTAGAAGATTTTAAGCCAAAAACCTATTTTACACTTAAAGATTTAGGCGAATTTAGCGTTTTTGGTATGGGTGAGCATGTGGCGATGGACGCTGCTTTGGCTATTTTGGCTGCGAGTGAATTTATAAATATAGAAGAGCTAAGAACTAAGCTTTTAAAATATCAAGGGATTAAAAAAAGATTTGATATTTTGTTTGCAAATGAAAATATGGCTTTGATTGATGATTATGGACACCATCCAACAGAAATCAAAACAACACTTAAAGCAACAAGTGAGTATGCAAGGCTAGCTGGATATAAAAAAATCATAGCTATTTTTGAGCCTCATCGTTATACGCGTTTAAGTGCAAATATAGAGTATTTTAGCGAGGTTTTAGCAAATGTTGATGAGCTTTATATTTTACCTGTGTATGCAGCAGGAGAAGCTAAAATAGAGATTAATATGCAAAAATACTTTCCAAAAGCTAAATTTATAAAAGAAATCAAAAGAGAAGAAAGTGCTATTTATCTTGATGATGAGTTGATTGAAAATGGCTTGGTAATCGGTTTTGGTGCAGGAGATATAAGCACAAAGCTTAGGGGTAAGTATGTTTAAGATTTTTTTATATATCTTAGCTTTTTTTGCGATTTTACTTTTTTTCATTTTTTTGCGTAAAAAAATAGGCAAGATTAGTAATTATCTTTTGATTTTAGTATTGATTTTGATGATTGTCTTTGCGATTAAATTTGAGCTAAGTGCCACAAGAAGTGGGGTTTTGAAAAAAGAAACGCTCAATGCATTTTTACAAGGACAAAGTCTAATTTGCAAAGATGTTAATGTCACTAAAGAGTATTTTAACTTTGAACATGGAACGCAAAGTTTTATTTCAAATGGTAAAAATAAACAATTTAAAGCCCATGTTTTTGATATAAAAGATTGCAAGGTAGATAAATAATGCAAGAGCAATTTTTTAAAAAGCTAGATTTAGATGGCTATATAGAAGACTTTAGGGGACTTTTTGCAAGAGATAAAGAAATTTTTTTACAAGGTGACAGCAAGCTTCATTATAAAAGAATCAATGAGCTTTCGCTGATTGATTTTAATCCTCCACCTATGATAGAAGAGCTAAATAGTGCTTTAACTCATCTTAGTAAGCAAGGAATTTTACATTTAAGCCAAAGCTTTGAATTTATTAAAATCTGTATGTATTTTAGATACTTAAAGGGCTTAAAATTTGAAGAAAGTTTAAAAGAATGGCTTTTAAAAATAGAAATTCCACAGGCTATTTTAGAGCTTTTTGAGTATTTTGATGAAAAGGGTGAGATTAAAGAAAGTGTTGATGAAAGACTTGTTAATCTAAATTTAGCTCTAAAGATAAAAAAAGAAAGTTTGGTAGCTGAGTTTAAAAAACTCACCTATACTAAAAATCTTAGTGCATATTTGATCGATACGCAAATCCATCTTATCAATGGTATGGAGGCCTTACTTTTACGCGGTGGGTTTAATCATATCTTAAAAGCAAAAATCATAGGTAGAAGTAGTGGCGGTGGATTTTATGTGGTGCCTTTAAGCGTAGAAAAAATCCAAAGTCAAATAGATGAAATCAAAGATACTAAAGAAGAAATTTTTTATGAATATGCTAAAAAAATCAGCTTGATTTTTTATAAAAATTTGATGTTTTTGAAATTTATCAATAATGCTTTTGATTTATTTGATCATTATAGCGCTAGAGTTTTGATGGCTAAAAAACATGATTATGAGTTTGTTTTAGCTGATAGCTCTAATAATTTAAGCTTATATAACTTCGCACATCCGGCTTTAAAAAATGCAAAAAGTGTTAATATAGAGTTTAATAAAAAAGTTTTAATCATCACGGGTGTAAATGCAGGTGGTAAGTCTATGCTTTTAAAAGGAATTTTAAGTGCAGCTTTACTTGCAAAGCATTTACTTCCTATGAGAATTAATGCACAAAAAAGCCAAATAGGCAATTTCAAAGAATTTGATGCGATTTTAGAAGATCCACAAAATGTAAAAAATGATATTTCTACTTTTGCAGGAAGAATGTTGCATTTTTCTAAGCTTTTAGGTAAGAAAAATGTTTTATTAGGGGTTGATGAGATAGAGCTTGGAACAGATTTTGAAGAAGCTGTGTGTTTATATACTGAGCTTATTTCTAAGCTTTTAGAACAAGATAATAAAATCATCATTACAACCCACCACAAACGCCTTGCTATGCTTTTAGCTAAAAATTCACAAGTAGAACTTATCGCTGCTTTGTATGATGAGGAATTATCACGCCCAAAATATGAGTTTTTAAAAGGCACTATAGGTAAATCTTATGCATTTGAAACGGCTTTAAGATATGGCATAAGTGCAAATTTAGTGCAAAATGCTAAAAAGCTTTATGGAGAAGATAAAGAAAATTTAGAAGAAATGGTAAGTAAAAACATCAATCTTGAACTTTCTTTACGCAAGAAAAATGAAGAGCTTGAGAAAAAAGAAGCTAAGGTAGATGAAATTTTACTTTCACTTAAAGATCAAAAAGAAAAAAATGAGCAAGAATTTAAAAAGCTTATTTCTAATTTAGAGTTTAAATACCACAAAGCCATAGAAGAAGCTAAAAAAACGATAAATCTAAAAGATATTAAAGAAAAACAAAGAAATTTAAACAAAGCCAATGAACTTAAAAAAAGTATTGTTTTACCAAGTATGGAGCAAAATGAAGAGCTTAGAGTAGGGGATTTTGTTAAATATGAAAAAATCAAAGGTAAAATCACTGCAATTTCAAAAAACGATGCGATGATTCAAAGCGATGGTTTGAGTTTGCGTGTGCCATTAAAGCTTCTTAAAAAAAGCAATCAAAACCCTACACAAAAGGTAAAATCAAGTGTCAATATAACCCGTCCAAGTGCTTTGAATATGACTTTAGATTTACACGGCTTAAGAAGTGATGAGGCGCTTGAAAGATTAGATAAATTTATCTCTGATGCTTTGATAGTAGGTTTTGATGAGGTGATAGTTTATCATGGTATAGGCACAGGAAAACTAGCTTTTGCGGTAAAAGAGTTTTTAAAAGCTCACAAAAGTGTAAAAAGCTTTAATGATGCTCCGATTAATCAAGGTGGTTTTGGTGCTAAGGTGGTTAAATTATAATTTATTAATCCTATCTTGATCACTATCACCTTTAAAAAATGCATAGTTTTTATTATTACATTTATATGCAAAATAGATATCTTGATTTTCTTTAATAAAAGGTTCAAAATAATTTGTAATCACTTCTTTATTTTTTTCTATAAATCCCATATTTGTAATTTTTGAAAAATCGTTAATATAGCAAAGAAAATCAATATATTCATAATCATTTTGTATTAAAAATTCTTGAAAAAGACTATAAATATTTTCTGTAAAATTACCTATAAAATCAACTATTCTAATGCATTTTGCTTGAAGTATTTTTATTTCTCTTGTAACAAAAATACATTTTAGTGTAGATTTTTCAAATATTCCCAAAAATTGATATTTGTAAAAAGGGTTGTTGTAGTATCTGTTTATAAAGTATTTTTTGGATTTATAAGGTATAAAATTAAATTTAATATTTGATTTTATGAATTCTTCTGCATTTAAAATTTTATATGTAAAATTAATATTTTTTAAGTTGCATATCGATGGAGAATTTGCAAAATCAGCCATATAAAAAATATTTTTTTTATCATTTTTAATATAAAAATGCTTAAGTGGTTCTATTTTATCATATAAAAAAAGTTTATAATATTTTATACCATACTCTGATAATCCAGCATTTCCAATTGATTTTGGTGTTAAAGTTTCTAGTAGAAATTTAATTAATACTAATCCAAATGTAGGTTTAATGCTTTTCCAAATTCCAAACCATAAATCTTTGTTGGCTTCGAGTTTATCATCATATTGACTAAGCAAGGTAAAGCCTAATATAGATTGAATAATATTATCTTCTAATCCCAAAACAATATTATACCTTTGGTTGTATTTATCTAAATACTGAAAATCAAGCGCTTCTTTGTTATAGGCAAATACATGATTTTTATTCCAATGATTTTTTATAAATTCCATTATTTTGTTTGCTTCTTCTAATTTTGCAAAACGGATTTCAACCATAGTTAGCCTTTCCATATATAAACTCATTGCAATCATACCTATGAAGAGCAAAAGGATTATTGATTAAGTCTTTGTAGTTAATATCTTTTGAAGGTATGGAGCTAAAAGCAAAATCAAAATTATATTTTTTAAGCCATCTTTTTGCATAAGAGGTGCTTTCTCCATAGGGATAAGAAAATATTTGTATTGGTGGTTTTATAAAAGAGTTTAAAAAATTTATAGAGGATTTTAGCTCATATTTTTGGTTATATATGTTCAATGTTTTAAAGCTTAAATGGGTAAAGCTATGGCTAGCTATCAACATACCATTATCACTCATTGTTTTCAATTCATTTTTACTTAAATATAAATTATCAAAAATTTCATCATCATTCCAAAAATTTGTAATAACTTGATCTAAAATTTTTTCTTTATATTCTGGTTTTATAAAATAATTAAATAAGAGTTTAAAGTCTTTTGTACTTTTATCATCATCCAATTCTTGATAATAGTTTTTAAAAAGTTTTAAAGAAGATCTTTTTAACATGCTTGGTTTTATAATATTATAGGCAGTGTTTAATAAAATCCCCCCCCCCATTTTTCCAAGTAAATAATGTATTCTATGAACATCTAGTGCTTTTTTCTGTTTAAATATACGAGTAGGAACAAAAAATATACCAAAAAGCTTTCTTTTTGTAAGTTCGTTAAAGACATAATTATAATGATCTTTAAGTCCATCATCAAAGGTTAATAGAATTTTATTTTTTAATTTATTACAAAACAATGGATTTTCTTTTAAAAATAAAAATTCTTCAAGGTTTACAAATCCAAATTCTTTTTCAAAAAAATCTAATTGTTTTTTAAAATTTTCAATATGTAAATATCTAAAATTAGGTAATTTTTTTACTTTTTCTCTTATGTAGTGATACATTATTATTTTCATAATTATCCTTTTTGGATATTATATCAAAGCTATCTTTAAAAAATAAAACTTAAATTTAATATTTTTTTTGTTACTCTTTTAAACAAGGTTTAATAATGAAACAAGTGATGATTTTAAGCGGGGCAGGTTTGTCTGCTCCAAGTGGTATAAAGACTTTTAGAGCTAGTGGTGGGCTTTGGGAAGAGCATGATGTGATGGAAGTTTGCTCTGCAACTGGCTTTAGAAAAAATCCTAAAAAAGTTTTGGAATTTTACAATAAAAGAAGAAAAGAGTTAGCTGGTGTTAAGCCAAATCACGCACATGAAATCATCGCTTTATTAAAACAAAAATTTCCAAAACAAATTAGCATTTTAACGCAAAATGTAGATGATTTATTAGAGCGAGCAGGTTGTGAAGAAGTGGTGCATTTGCATGGCTTTTTACCTGAGCTTAGGTGTTTAGAGTGTGAAAATATTTTTAACATAGACTATGAAAGTAGTGATGATAAAATTTGTCCTAAATGTCAAAGCAAAAGTGTAAGGCACAATATTGTGATGTTTGAAGAAATGGCACCAAATTATAAAATTTTATATGAAAAATTACAAAATTGTGATTTATTTGTATGTATAGGCACAAGCGGGCAGGTTTTACCCGTGGGAGAGTATGCAAGAGTATGTAAGCAAAGTATATTAAACAATCTTGATGAGGATAAATATTTAGAAAGTAATTTTACTAAAGTTTATATAGAAGATGTTTGCACGGCTATTGATAAAATCAAAACCGATATAGAAAATTTCTTGGAAGCAAAATGCTAGAAGTAATCTTACAAGGTATAGTTTTAGGTATGGGTGTGTCTGTGCCTTTTGGACCTGTAAATATTTTGATCTTAAATACTGCTTTGTCTTCTTTTAAAAATGCTTTTTGCGTTGGGCTCGGTGCTTTAAGTGCTGATATACTTTTTTTGATTTTGATTAATCTTGGGCTTTTAAGCTTTGCAAATAATGAATTTTTTTATAAAATACTAGCGGTTTTTGGCTTTTTCTTTTTGAGTTTTATGGTATTTTTAATACTAAGAAAAACAAGAAAAGTCGATCTTAACAAGGTAAATAAAACACATCCTTTAAAAGGTTTTAGCAAAGGATTTTTCTTAAATGTTACAAATCCTTATGTTATAGGCTTTTGGGTGAGTGTAGCAGGGCTTAGCATGCAGAGTAAAAACTCTTTTGCCTTGCTTTTTGGTTTAGTTGGTTTTATTGTGTTTTGGATTTTTACTCTATCGTTTTTTGTGTCTAAATTCAAAGCACTTGTAAAAAACAAACATATATTTTACATTAATCTTTTTTCAGCATTTATTTTAGAGTATTTTGCTCTTTCTATGCTGTATAAAGCTTTTATAGGATAGAACATGCAAGTAGTTGAAATTTTTAAAGAATTGAGCAAATTTAAATCCATCACCCCAGATGATGATGGAGCATTAAATTATATTGCAGTGGAGTTAAGTGATTTTGAAGCTTTTTTTATAGAAAAAGAAGGTGTGAAAAATCTTTTGCTGACTAAAAAAATTAGTGATGATGGCGAGCATTTAGCTTTTGGCGGGCATGTAGATGTAGTGCCTGCAGGAGAGGGTTGGAGCAGTGATCCTTTTGAGCCTTTAGAAAAAGATGGGTTTATTCATGCAAGAGGTGCACAAGATATGAAAAGTGGCGTGGCTGCTTTTATGTGTGCAGTTAAGGAGGTAGAAAATTTCAAAGGAAGAATTTCACTGATTTTAACAAGCGATGAAGAAGGCGAGGCTAAATTTGGCACGCTTGAAGTGCTTAAATTTATGCAAGAAAAAGATATGCTACCTGATTTTGCTGTGGTTGCTGAGCCAACTTGTGATAAAAAATTTGGAGATAGTATTAAAATAGGGCGTCGTGGTTCTATCAATGCAAAATTGCTTATCAAAGGCAAACAAGGCCATGTAGCATACCCGCAAAAATGCATTAATCCTGTGCATAATTTTGCTTTTGCTTTGAAATTTTTAGCAGGTTTTGATCTTGATCCAGGCGATGAGGTATTTGCACCATCTAAAATCGTTATTACTGATATACGCGGTGGTATGGAAGTGTGCAATGTAACCCCAAATGATTTAAAATTGATGTTTAATGTAAGAAATTCTCCACAAACTAGCTTAGAAGATGTAAAAGCTTATGTAGAAAAGACTTGTGAAGGACTTGATTATGAGTTGAGCATAAATCAAAGTTCAAATCCTTTTTTAACACAAAGTGATTCTAAAATCGTACAAAAGCTAAATGAGAGTGTACAAAAAATCACTCAAGTAGTGCCAGAACTTAACACCAAAGGTGGTACAAGCGATGCAAGATATTTTGCTGAGTTTGGTGTGAAAGTAGTAGAATTTGGCGTGTGCAATGATAGAATTCATGCAATTGATGAAAGAGTGAGTATAGAAGAGCTTGAAAAATTGTATTTAGTTTTTAAAGATTTATTAGAGAATTTTAACTAGGAAAAGCATGGATGTAATAGGAATTTAGAGTAGCCTCTCATTTAAGAGTACCTTGCAGCTACCGGCAAGTTAGCCCTCTAAACTTCTAAAATTATATCATTAATTTTTAAAATGGAGTTAATAGGAAGTAAAATGTCTTTTGAGCTTGATGTAAGTAGCTATGAAAAAATAGAAAAGCTATTTATCAATTTTAAATTTAGAATGATAAAAGAGATTAATGTTTTGCATTTTGGATATTTGTGGGGAGCTTGCAAAGAAGCACAAAAGATTTTAGAAAAAAATCAAAAATGCGAAGATTTGTTTGAGCTAATTATGAAAATTTATTCCAAAAGACGCAAAAATCATCAAGCAAATTTTTTACTTTTACAATGTTATGAAAATGCTCTAAGAAGTACTTTAGCAGTAAAAATAGCAAATTTGTATAATAAGTTAGATGATGATTGGTTTAAATCTAGTGAAGAAGTTTTTAATCTTGCTTTGAAAAATCTTTTAAAAAAAGTTAAAAAGAGATGTCAAAAAATAGATGAATATAATAGCACTTGGCAAATTTTTGATGATTTTTGTCTGATTGATTTAGAAGAGATATTAATAGATCATTGGAGTGAATTTGCTTATATATTTAAAGATAAAAAAATATATAAAAATCAAGTCTTACCAAGTTTTGGCACCAAAGAACATCTTAAGACAAAACTAAGCCAAATAAGAAAAGCTAGAAATGAAACCTATCATAATAAACCTACAAAAATAAAATTTAAAAAAGATTTGGAAATTTTACTTTTGAGATTTGGTTATAATTTAGAAGATGCTATTGATATTGGAGAGATAAAAGAAGCTATTATTTTAAGATTTAATTATAATAATGTCAGTGAGTAAGTATTTTAAGTAAAATAAATAAAGGTTTTAAATGATTATCAATGGGAAAAAGCTTGAGTTAAAAGAGCTTAGATTTATGGATTATGTTAAAGAAAAGCAATTAAAAATAGAATTTATTGCCTTAGAATTAAACGGAGAAATTATCCCAAGGGATAAATTTGAAAATTTGATTTTAAAAGAAAATGATAAAGTAGAGATTGTTACTTTTGTAGGTGGTGGTTGATGAGAATTAAATTTAATGGTAGTATGATAGACACGCATTTTAAAAACACTTTGGAATTTTTTCAAAGTGTGAGTAAAAATGAAAATGATGTATGGATAGTCAATGGTTTTGCAACAAAAGAAAGTTTGGATCTAAAAGAAAATGATGAGCTTTTTTGTATAGAAAAAAATACTTTACCACCATATGAAGCTCTTGATGCGATGATGAGGGCAAGACATACTCCAAAACTTCATGATAAGCTTAAAAAGGCAAGTGTGGCAGTGTGTGGACTTGGTGGACTTGGCTCGCATATAGCTATAAATTTAGCAAGAAGCGGGGTTGGTAGGCTTCATTTGATTGATTTTGATGTGGTTGAGCCAAGTAACCTTAATCGTCAAGCTTATATGGTGAAAGATTTGGGTAAATTTAAGGTTGAAGCTTTAAAAGATCAAATTAGTAAGATTAATCCTTTTATAGAAGTATTTGCGCAAGTTTTAAAAATAGAAAAAGAAAATATAGCCAAACTTTTTACAAATGATGATATAGTTTGTGAAGCCTTTGATAGTGCAAAATACAAAGCCCTTTTAGCGCAAAATTTTCACCAATACTATCCTCAAAAAACATTAATTTGTGCTTCTGGTTTAGCAGGATATGGCGATAGCAACAGCATACAAACAAGAAAAATCGCAAAAAACTTTTATGTTTGTGGTGATTTAAAAAATGAGGCAAAAGTAGGCAATGGACTTATGGCACCGCGTGTAAATATTTGCGCAGGACATCAAGCAAATTTAGTTTTAGAACTTTTAGCGAGTGAGTAATGGAAAAATTAAAAATAGGAAAATATGAGTTTAATTCCAGGTTTATTTTAGGTTCTGGGAAATTTTCTTTTGAGCTTATAAAATCAGCCATTGAAGAAGCAAAAGTTGAGATTATCACCTTAGCTTTGCGTAGGGTAAATGATAAAGGCATAGAAAATATACTTGATTTTATCCCAAAGCACATTAAGCTTTTACCAAATACTTCAGGTGCAAGAAATGCCAATGAGGCATTGCGTATAGCAAGACTTGCAAGAGAGCTTGGCTGTGGAGATATGATTAAGGTTGAAGTAATTAGCGATAGTAAGTATTTATTACCGGATAATTATGAAAGTATAAAAGCGGTAGAACTTTTAGCAAATGAGGGTTTTACACCTTTGGTTTATATGTATCCTGATTTATATGTAGCGCGTGCTATGGCAAGTGTGGGAGCTGCTGCTATAATGCCTCTTGGAGCACCTATAGGAAGCAACAAAGGCTTAAAAACTAAAGAATTTATACAAATTTTGCTTAACGAAATTAGCTTGCCTATTATAGTTGATGCGGGCATAGGAAATCCCGCACAAGCTTGTGAAGCCATGCAAATGGGAGTAAGTGCAGTGATGGCAAATACCGCCATAGCTCAAGCTAAAGATGTAGCAAAAATGGCAAAGGCTTTTGCGTTAGCTATAGAGGCAGGATATAATGCGTATTTAGCAGGTATAGCAAATGAAAGTACGCCAAGTGCAAGCTCGCCTTTGAGTGGTTTTTTAAGAGATTAAAATGCAAAAATATCCTCATATGCAAAGTATTGAAAGTGAGATTTTAACTAAGGTTTTAAAAGAAGTTAAAAATTTTGATGAAAGTAAATTTAGCGCTTTTGATGTAAAACAAGCTTTAGTTAAAGATTATCTTAACATAGAAGATTTGAAAGCTTTGCTTTCAAGCGCAGCAGAAGATTTTATAGAAGATTTAGCACAAAAATCAAGCAAGATTACTCAAAAATATTTTGGAAATTCCATTTTGCTTTTTACGCCTTTATATCTTTCTAATTTTTGCAATAGCAAATGTACTTATTGTGGATTTCAAAAAGGAAATAATATTAAAAGAGCTAAGCTAAACGAGGCTGAAATTCACAAAGAAATGCAAGAGATTAAAAAAAGTGGCTTGGAAGAAATTTTACTCTTAACAGGTGAGGGCAGGGAATATGCTAGCGTAGAATATCTTGCCAAAGCTTGTGAGATAGCAAAAGAGTATTTTAAGGTCGTGGGAATTGAAGTTTATCCTATGAATGTAGATGAGTATACATTGCTTCATGAAAAGGGTTGTGAATATGTAAGTGTTTATCAAGAAACTTATAATCAAAAAACTTATTCTAAAATTCATATTGAAGGTGAAAAAAGTGTATTTGAGTATCGTTTTCATGCACAAGAGCGAGCGTTAAAAGCAGGTATGAGAGGGGTTGCTTTTGGAGCTTTACTTGGCGTGGATGATTTTAGAAAAGATGCTTTTGCTACGGCTTTACACGCGTATTTTTTACAGCAAAAATACCCTCATGCTGAAATAGCTTTATCTATCCCTAGATTAAGACCTATTATCAATAATAAAAAAATTCATCCAAAAGATGTAAGTGAAACAAGGCTTTTGCAGGTTTTATGTGCTTATAGATTATTTTTACCTTTTGCGAGTATTACGATTTCTACGCGTGAAAGAGCAGGATTTAGAGACGGGGTTATTAAACTTGGAGCTACTAAAATGAGTGCAGGTGTAAGCGTGGGGGTAGGTGAGCACCAAGGTGATAAAAAAGGTGATGATCAGTTTCAAATTAGTGATATGCGTAGTGTTGATGAGGTTTTAGTTATGTTAAAAAATGCAAATTTACAAGCTATAATGAGCGATAGTATTTATGTGGGATAAAAAAATCATTGCTATTAGCGATAGTCAAAATACCCAAGGAGATTTTTTAAATTTTATTGAAAAACTAAGTCAAAGTAGTATTGATGCTTTAGTGCTTAGAGAAAAACATTTGGATGAGTTAGAATATACTAAATTAGCCAAAGAAGTATTAAAAATTTTTAATAAAACTCAAAAAATTTGCTTTTTGCATTATCATTATGAAGCTTGTTTAAAATTAAATCATCAATTTTTTCATGCTCCCTTAATAATTTTACAAAATTACCCACAAAGTTATAAAAAATTTGAGCTTTTGGGTACTTCTGTCCATTCTAAAGAAGAATTAGATTTAGCTTATAAGTTTAAAGTAAATCATGCTTTTTTCGGACATGTATTTGAAAGCTCATGTAAGGCTGATTTAACACCAAAGGGTATAAAAAATTTAAAAGATTTGTTAGAAGTTTCAAAAATACCCATTTATGCTATAGGTGGGATAAATATCCAAACTATAAATCATTTAAAAGATTTAAATTTAGCAGGCGTATGTATAAGAGAAGCTTTGTATAAAAGTAAAGATGTAAAAAACTATGTTTTAAAGTGTAAAGATCTTTTAGTCCAAAAGGACTAAAAGATTATAGCCAGAAAAAGTATGCAATTACTGCAAGTGCGATTGAGCAAAAGATATTTAATATAATCCCAACTTTTACCATTTCTTGTTGTTTAATATGTCCTGTACCAAAAACTATAGCATTTGGTGGTGTAGCAACTGGTAGCATGAAAGCACAAGAAGCACCAATAGCAATGATTAAAGCAAGTCCTAAAGCAGGAACACCTAAAGTATCTGCTATAGAGATAAATAAAGGCACAAGTAAGGCTGCTGAAGCAGTATTTGAGGTAAATTCAGTTAAAAATACTATAAAAAATGCCACAATTAAACCTATAATAAATAAATGTCCATTTTCTATAAATGAAATGATAGTATCAGCCATTACTTTACTAGCGCCAGAATCTCTTAATACTACACTTAGAGTGATGCCTCCACCAAAGAGCATTAATACACCCCAATCGGTATTTTTTTGTATATTTTTCCAATCAATTACTTTAAAAGCACATACTAAAACAGCAGCCAATAAAGCAATAATTGCATCAAGATTTGCTATTTTGTGTCCAAAAATACTTGTGATGATAGGACTGATATTACCACTAAAAATCCAAGATAGTGCGACGACTAAAAAGATTATTAAAGTGATGATTCTAGGTCTTGTAAGTTCTATATTTTCAGTATGTAAATCAACTTGTAGATTAAATTTAGGTTTAAACATAAAGTATAAAATTAAAATCATTGCAGGTAGGAAAATTAAAACAATAGGAATTCCGTATTTTAACCATTGTGCAAAAGTAATGTGTAATTGAGTGGCAACGATTGCATTTGGTGGAGTTCCTACTATGGTGCCTATACCACCTATACTCGCACTAAAAGCTATACCTAAAAGGATGAAAACATAAGTATTTCTATCTTTTTGCGGATCAAGTGAAGCTAACATACCTATAGCAAGCGGAAGCATCATAGCTGCTGTTGCGGTATTACTCATCCACATGGATAAAAATGCAGTAGTGATAAAAATATACAAACTAGAAAGGCCTAAATGCCCTTTTGCTAATGTTAAAATTTTATGTGCAATAAGTTTGTCTAATTTTTGATGATGCATAGCTGCGGCCAAAGCAAAACCACCAAAAAATAAAAAGATATTAGAATCAGCAAAACCTGTTAAAGCTTTAGCGGTGGGTAGTAATCCCAAAATAGCAGCTAAAACAGGTACTAAAATAGCTGTAATAGTAACATGCAAAGCCTCGCTAAGCCATAAAACGGCAATAAAAATTAACAAAGATAAACCTTGGTTTACTTTAGTTTCACCAAAAGGGGAAAAATAAAGCAAAGCGATAAATAACACTAAATCAGCAACGACTATAAGTGTTTTTGTATTTGAACTCATTTAACAACTCCTTTAAAATATTGCAGTTTTGTAACATATTCTAAATGAATTTTCTTTTAAATATCAATTTTTGTATAAAATTTTTTCAATAAAATTATTCTTGTGTGAAAAAAAGTAAGTTTTAGTAAAATTTATTTGTTTTTGGTATAATTTTTGCTAATTAAAAATCATAAAATAATAAAGATGATTCTAAGGAAAAAAAGATGTTAAAAAAAGTATTTGTATTTGTTTTAGCTTTATTTTTTAGTGCATGTGCTGTAAATTCTAAAAATCAAAGTGTTGCAAAAGTTAATGAGCTTATAAAAATTCAAGCACAATGTTATAATCCTTCTGATTCTAAAGCATATGAAGCAAAAATTAAAGGCCTTGTGTATATTAGTGATGTGGGACTTAAGTATTGCGCAAATAAAAGAACAATTGATAAAAGTGCTTCCTTAAAAAAAGTTTATATTCATAGGGTATATGATTTAAATGAGAATTTAAAATATTCTTCTTCTAATGGAAGTAATTATTACATCAATGAAAATTTCAACTATTATTTTTATGTGTTTTTAAAAGAAGAATTAGAAAATAGAGGTATAGTTGTAGTAGAAGATACACAAGATTCTCCTTATGTTTTAAGAGTAGATTTAAGTTTTAATGATTTTTATTCTAAATTTGATTCTAGTTCTTTATTTTCAATTATTGCTAGTCAATTGACACTAAAAGATATTAATACCAATAAAACTATTAATATTAAAACCAAACAAGAAGTTAAAGGTTTTTATAATATCAAAGATCTACCTTTTTTCACTCAGCTTCTTATAAAACAAGTGGCTAATAAATCTGCAGATATTATCAGCTCTTTGTGAGGTGTTTTAATTGCCATGGATTTTCCTTTGCGAGTTTTTGTCCAGCTTGCAAGGAAGAGCTTTTAGAATATTCTTTAGGTATAAGAGAACTTGAGGGAAATTTTAAAGTTTATTATTTTTATCAATATGAGCAAATTAAGCATTTGATTTATTTTAAACACAAATTTCAAGGCTATTTTGTTTTAAATGCTTTAGCAAAATTGAGTTTTGCTAAATTTGAGGATTTTTTCAACCATCTTGTAAAATTAATGCTATAGCTTTAGATGATAAAACATATAAAAATTACTCTCATACTGCTATTTTAACTAAATACTTAAATACTAAATTTATAAAACCTATGTATCACACCTTGCAAGCTAGTTCAGAATTTAAATATAGTGGTAAAAGTTTGAAATTTCGTAAAGATAATAAAAGATCTTATAAGCTTTTAAAGCGTCCAAAATATCCTGTAATTTTAGTAGATGATGTGATAACTACTGGATTAAGTTTATTAGAGGCAAAAGAGCTTTTAGAAAAAAATAATATTGAAGTGCTTTTTGCTTTAGTTTTGGCTAATGCAAAATTTGATACAATATAGGCATTAATTTTAAGGATTTTTATGGAAAATATTTTTACTAAAGATTCAGATATTGAAAATATAGATATAGAAAGTTCTATAAAAAGTAGTTATTTAGATTATTCTATGAGTGTTATTATAGGCCGTGCCTTACCTGATGCTAGAGATGGGCTTAAACCTGTTCATAGAAGAATTTTATATGCTATGAATGATTTAGGTGTTGGAAGTCGTAGTGCATACAAAAAATCAGCGCGTATAGTGGGTGATGTAATCGGTAAATATCATCCACATGGTGATACAGCTGTATATGATGCTTTAGTAAGAATGGCGCAAGATTTTTCTATGCGTTATCCAAGCGTAGATGGACAAGGAAACTTCGGTTCTATTGATGGCGATGGTGCTGCTGCGATGCGTTATACTGAAGCTAGGATGACGATTTTAGCTGAAGAACTTTTGCGTGATATAGAAA
This sequence comes from Campylobacter sp. CNRCH_2016_0050h, assembly GCF_025772605.1. Taxonomy (NCBI): domain Bacteria; kingdom Pseudomonadati; phylum Campylobacterota; class Epsilonproteobacteria; order Campylobacterales; family Campylobacteraceae; genus Campylobacter; species Campylobacter sp. CNRCH_2016_0050h. Next base: position 24,400 of record NZ_JAKMSK010000014.1, read on the forward strand.
AAGATACGGTTGATTTTATACCAAATTATGATGATTCTATGAGTGAGCCTGATGTTTTACCTGCTAGGGTTCCAAATTTATTGCTTAATGGTTCAAGTGGTATTGCAGTGGGTATGGCTACTAATATTCCTCCGCATAGCTTAAATGAGCTTATTGATGGTTTGCTTTATTTAATTGATAATAAAAACGCAAGTTTAGAAGAAATAATGCAATTTATTAAAGGACCTGATTTTCCAACCGGTGGTATTATCTTTGGTAAAAAAGGTATTATAGAAGCATACCGCACAGGTCGTGGTAGGGTAAAAGTAAGAGCAAAGACCCATATAGAAAAAAGAGCTAATAAAGATATTATCGTTATAGATGAACTTCCTTATCAAACTAACAAAGCAAGATTAATAGAGCAAATCGCTGAACTTGCCAAAGAAAAACAAATTGAAGGTATTGCTGAAGTTAGAGATGAGAGTGATAGAGAAGGAATTCGCGTGGTAATTGAGCTAAAACGCGATGCTATGAGTGAGATTGTGTTAAATAATCTTTTTAAATCTACCACTATGGAAAGTACTTTTGGTGTGATTATGCTTGCTATACATAATAAAGAGCCAAAAGTTTTTTCTTTAATCGAGCTTTTAAATTTATTCTTAAATCATAGAAAAACTGTAATTATTAGAAGAACTATTTATGAGTTGCAAAAAGCTAGAGCTAGAGCACATATTTTAGAAGGTTTAAAAATTGCACTAGATAATATTGATGAAGTGATAGCTTTGATTAAAAACTCTCCTGACAACCCAACGGCTAAAAATTTATTAATGCAAAAATTTGGTCTAAGCGAGCTTCAATCTAATGCTATTTTAGATATGAAATTAGGCCGTTTAACAGGTCTTGAGAGAGAAAAAATTGATAACGAATTAAGAGAATTATTAGCAGAAATAGAGAGGCTTGATCAAATTTTAAAAAGCGAAACTTTGCTTGAAAATTTAATCAAAGATGAGTTAAAAGAAATCAGAACAAAATTTGATGTACCGAGAATCACTCAAATTGAAGATGACTATGATGATATTGATATAGAAGATTTAATACCAAATGAAAATATGGTAGTTACTATCACTCATCGTGGCTATATTAAGCGTGTTCCAAGTAAGCAATATGAAAAACAAAAACGCGGTGGTAAAGGCAAGGTTGCAGTTACAACTTATGATGATGATTTTATAGAAAGTTTCTTTACAGCAAATACACATGATACCTTGATGTTTGTTACTGATCGCGGACAGCTTTATTGGCTTAAGGTTTATAAAATTCCTGAAGGAAGTAGAACTGCTAAAGGCAAAGCTGTGGTTAATCTCATTAATCTACAAGCAGATGAAAAAATCATGGCAATTATTCCAACCACTGATTTTGATGAAAGTAAATCATTGTGTTTCTTTACTAAAAATGGTATCGTAAAACGCACAAATTTAAGTGAATATCAAAACATTAGAAGTGTGGGTGTAAAAGCGATTAATCTAGATGAAAATGATGAACTTGTTACTGCAATTATCGTAGCAAGGGATGAAAATGAAACTCAAGAACAAAATTATGAAGAAAATTTAGAAAATGAAATGCTTGAACCTAATGAAGAGCTTGATAATACTATCGTTGGTAAAATGCTTTTTGCGGTTACTAAAAAAGGTATGTGCATTAAATTCCCACTTGCTAAAGTTAGAGAGATTGGCCGTGTAAGTAGAGGGGTAACTGCGATTAAATTTAAAGAAAAAGATGATGAGGTTGTGGGTGCTGTTGTTATAGAAAATGACGCTCAAGAAATCTTAAGCGTAAGTGCAAAAGGTATAGGTAAGCGTACTGATGCTGGAGAATATAGACTTCAAAGTAGAGGTGGTAAGGGTGTTATTTGTATGAAACTTACTGCCAAAACAAAAGATTTAATCGGTATAGTCATAGTTGATGAAAGTATGGATTTAATGGCATTAACAAGCAGCGGTAAGATGATACGCGTTGATATGCAAAGCATTAGAAAAGCAGGTAGAAATACAAGTGGTGTAATTGTTGTTAATGTTGAAAATGATGAGGTTGTAAGCATTGCTAAGTGTCCTAAAGAAGAAGATGAGGAATTAGATGCTGAAACTAATATGGATTTAAATTTAGAATAGTAAAATTATTGGAATGCTTTTTGCTGTTTTAATAAAATCAAATAAATTGAAGGTGTAAAAAAATGAAAAAAGTTATTTTTATGTTTTGTTTAGCTTTGGGTTTTAGTGCTTGTGCACTAGATCAAAGAGGTGTGAATCCAAATCAGACTCAAGCAGCAAATTCTGATGTTGTGGTTCAAAAAGTTGATAAAGATGATGTGCGTAACATCATTAGAGAAGAAAAAATGCTTGCAAATGATACAAGCACAGACAATGATCTAACTTTTACAGCGGTGGGTGAGGGTATTGCTCCTTTAAATACGGTTTCAGTTGGCCAAGCTTTAGCTTTAGCTAAAAGAGCGGCAATTACCGATGCTTATAGACAATTAGCAAGTAAGTTGTATGGTGTCAGAGTTAATGGTAAAGATACAGTAAAAGATGCAATGCTTAAAAGCTCAACTATTACAGCACAGGTAAATGGTTTGATTAAAAATGCAAGTGTTGTAGATCAAGACTTTAAAGATGGTCTTTATAGAGTAAATGTAGAACTTAAAATTGATGCTGACAAGTGGAAAGAATTGTTTGCTTATTAATCCTCATAATTTTTAATGCTACTGCCCAAGATGAATTTATATTTTGGGCAGAACTTTCTAATAAAAATTTTATTCTTTATCATCAAAATGAAACTATTTCTATGGCTATGACTAAAAGTAAAAATAAAAATTTAGAATATGCTTGTGAGTTAGCATATACACCAAGTGATTTGAAATCTTTAATACGCAATGATTTTGGTATGGTGGCTGAAGAAAAGATGACAAAGCTGGATAAATTTAACTTTTTAAATGCTCACAAAAATGATTTAATTGATTGCTTTTTTAACTCAAAAATAGATGTAAAAGACTTTGTAAAAAGTGAACAAGCAAGTGCACAAAGTGAAACTTATGTGAGAATTTTGCCACTAAGATTTATAGTTGAATTTCATGATAATAGTGCCTTTGTATATTATCTTAAATAAATACAAAGCTTGCTTTTATAAAAATCAAGTTAAAATACTTAAAAAAGTATTAAGAGTAAAAGATGTATAAAAGTATCCCTCGTTATTTATTATTTAAATATCTGCGTTTTGATAAAGATCAACCCTTTATTATGCTTTCAAAAATTTTAGCCTTTTTAGGTGTAAGTATAGGACTTTGTGTGCTTTTAGTTGCAATGGCTATTATGAATGGCTTTGATAAAGAATTTGAGAGAAAACTTTTTACTATGAATTACCCTATCACTATATTACCGCGTTTTGGGGCAAATGTAGATGATAAATTGTTGCAAGAATTAAGAAGCAAATTTCCAAATTTATTATTTAGCCCTTATATTACTACTCAGGTTATAGCAAGAAATGATTTAAAATTGGAAGGCGGTATGCTTTTTGGGGTTAATTTTGAAGATGAAAAAAAGATCAATGAGGTAGTAGCTCAAGCTTTAGAAGATAAAAAATTAGATAATTTTGATATTTTAATTGGTAAGGGTTTAAAAGATGAATTTGGACTTGATTATAATGAAAAAATTACCTTAATTTTTTCCAATCTTAATGCAAGCGGATTTTCGCTTATTCCAAAAGTTAAAAGATTTGATGTTGTGGCTGATTTTTCTTCAGGTTTGTTAGCTTATGATAAAGCTTATATGTATACAGATGTAAAAGCTTTAGCTAAGATTTTGTCATATCCCCAAGGAAGTTATGATGGGGTACATGTATATTCAAATAAGCCTTTTGAGGATATTAAACAAATTGAAGCTTTCTTGGGTGCAAGATATGCTAGTATAGGCTGGTGGGAGCAAAATGGAAATTTCTTTGCAGCATTAGCTTTAGAAAAAAGAGCTTTGTTTATAGTATTGATGTTGATTATTTTGGTTGCAAGTTTAAATATAGTAAGTTCTTTATTAATGATAGTAATGAATCGTCGTAGCGAGATAGCTTTGCTGCTTTCTTTGGGAGCTAGTAAGTTAGAGATTAAAAAAACATTTTTTTCTTTAGGATTTTTGATAGGTGGAGGTGGTATCGTAGCAGGTGTGATACTTGCAGCTATTGCTTTGTGGATACTTGGAAATTTTGACATTATTTCTTTACCAAGTGATGTTTATGGCATGAGTAAGCTACCTTTGGAGCTTTCTTTTGTTGATTTTTGTACTACGATTTTTGGTGCTATTATGATTGTGAGCTTGTCTTCTTATTATCCTGCTAAAAAAGCAACACAAGTAGATATTTTAGACACTTTAAGAAACGAATAAATTGAAAAATTTATTCGTTTAAGAATTTTTGAATTTCATTGAAAAAGTTTTCATAACTGATATCTTTAATGGTTTTAATAAATTTTCCATTCTCATCAATCAAATAAAATTCGCCACTATGTGCTATAGAATATCCCATAGCAGAATCTTTAAGATTGATTTTTTCATATACTACGCCATAATTTTTAGTAACTTTTTCTAATTCTTTTTCATCTTTAGCAACCAATGCAGTTGAATTTGGGTAAAAATACTTAACCCATTGGCTAGTTTGAGTTAAGTTGCTATCTCTTGCTGGATCTAGTGAGATAAATATCACATGAGCTTTTTCTTTATTTGGCATTTTTTCTAAAACATTAGCAATCAAGGCAAGCTCACTAGGACAGACATCAGGACAATATGTATAGCCAAAATATACAATTAGTTTTTTACCGATAAAATCTTTTAGACTAAGTATGCCTTTTTCAGAATTTAAGTGAAAATTGTATTTGTTGTTTTCAAAATACTGCACAGATATAAAAAATATTCCAAAAATTACCACAATTAATAAAAAAATATTTATTTTTTTCATATTTTACCTCTTTACATCAAAGTCAAAATAAAAACCTAGTGGAGTTTCATCATCAAAAAGCTCTATTCTAAAACGCATTATATCTAGAGTGCAAGAACTTAAAACTAATTTAGCATGATAAGTATTGTTTATTTTTTTAAATTGTGGAACAATATCTCCCATATACATATTAAGTCCATAAACCCTAGCATTAAGTTTTTTAAACTCACCTAAATTGGTAATATTTAAATCAAGCTCATTTAATGTAGTAATAGGCTTTGGATTTAAATTTACTAAGACTTTTTTATCCTTAAAATTGTATTCACATTCTTGAATGTTTAGATCACATGTTAGAGGTGTTAAAGTGGTAATTAATTCTCTCTTTTTCCCGGTATTTGATGAATTGGTGTAAAAATAAGCCCCGCATATAGCAAAGACTATAGCTAAGGCAAAGACAAGTAGATTTTTCATTATTTTTTAATGCTTCTTGACTTGATATCTTTTAGTTCAATTGTGCTATTATCATCAAAATAAAGAGTTAGATTGGCCTTTGTTTGCGGTGTGATATTTTCTTTGAGATTTAGTATCATAATGTGCATCCCACCAGGTTTAAGTTCGGTGCTTGAATTAGCTTTTATTGTGATTTGAGGAATTTGAACCATCATTTTTTTACCATCTTTCATAATATGATCATGAATTTCAGCTGTATCGCTTAATGAACTTTGAGCTTTTATGAGTTTAATATCTTTGTTGGAGTTGTTTTTAAGTTCTAAAAAAAATGCCGTTGTTTTAGAATTAGGTGGAGTTTGTCTTACATAAGGATCATTTATAGTAATTTGATTTGAAAAAGCAAAAGTGCCTAATATGGCTAAACTAAGTAATTTTTTCATTATTTTTCCTTTTTTGTTTTTGGTTATTTGTAAACATTATACACGGAAAAAATTAAAAATATATTTATTGTAAAAATATTATAATTAGCTCTTTGTTGTTTTAATTTTTAATAGAAAGGTGAAAATTGTTTAAAATTATATTAGCATTGTTTAGTTTGGCTGTGTTTGCAAATGCAAATAATCTTGCAAAAATTTATCTAAACGAAGGTATTGATGCGGTTGAAAGGGTATTGGAGCAAGAGTTAAGTAAAAAAGATTTTTGGCTTGATGAGATAAAAGACAAAAATATTAGTTTAGGATATTATGAGGAAAATGTTGCAATAGTTTTAACAAATAAAAGTGATAAAATTATTAGAGTTTATCACTACAATGATGGAAAAGTAGAAAAGAAATTTATCCAAAGGGATGTTTTAACAGGTTTAGCTGGAGATAAAGAAGTAGAAGGAGATTTAAAAACTCCAATAGGTTTTTACGAACTTGGAAAGAAATTTTATCCTGGTGATCCATATTATGGCCCATTTGCATTTGCAACAACTTACCCAAATGTTTTAGATAAAACTTTGGGTAAAACAGGTGGTGGTATTTGGATTCATGGCTATCCTTTAGATGGAACACGCTTGGATACTTATAAAACTAGAGGTTGTATTGCTGTGCATAATGATTTATTGGAAGATTTTAATAAATTAGTAGCTGATAGAAAATCTTATGCAATGACAGAAGAGAAAAATAAAGTAAGAGCAACTCATGATGAAATAGCGATTTTACTAGCTAATTTATTTGCCTGGAAAGATAGTTGGCAAAAAAGTGATATAAATAAATATTTATCTTTTTATGATAAAAAAATTTTTAAACATAATAATAAATCCACTTATGAGCAATTTGCAAAAAATAAAGAAAGAATTTTTGCAAAGAGAGAAAAAAAGAGCATTAAATTTTCAGATCTTAGCATAAGTCCTTATCCAAATGATAAAAATGAGAAAATTTTTAGAATAGGATTTTATGAAGACTATCGTAGTACTAACTATAAATTCAAAGGAGAAAAAGTCCTTTATGTTAAGCTAGTTGAAGATAAAATGCAAATTTTAGCTGAACAATAATGGCATATATAAAAATTGATCGTTTGGCTTATGAGTATAATCTTGACTTGATAGCCTCTAAAGCAGGAGGTTATCAAAAAGTAATATGTGTTTTTAAAGATAATGCTTATGGACATGGAGCTAAGCTTTTAGCTCCTATAGCTAGAGCAAAAGGTATAAATTTTATAGCGGTAAAAAATGAAGCTGAAGCAAAAGAGCTTGAAGATATTTTTGATAATATTTTAATTCTATCCCATCATCCACATGGCAATGAAAGTGAAAAATTTATTTATGCTTTAAATGATAAAAATGATATTAAAAAATTCAAGCAAAATATAAAAATTCATTTAGTTGTAGATACAAATATGCATAGAAATGGAATTATATCTGAAGAAATTCAAGAAGTGATACAAGAACTACAAAGTAATAATTTAATACTTCATGGAGTGATGATGCACTTTGCAGGAAGTGATGAAATAGATGCTAGTTATTTTGTGCAAAAACAAAAATTTAAACAAGCTAAAGAGCTAATATATACTTTGCTTTGTGATGAAGCTAAAAAGCTTATATTTCATTCACATAATTCTGAAGCATTATTTAGAGCAAGCGAGCTTGGGTGTGATGAGTATTGTAGAGTAGGGCTTGTGCAATTTGGCTATGCACATTTTAATAAAGACTTACGCAAAGTTTTAAGTTTATGGGCTGAAAAATTAAGCCAAAGAGTGTTGAAAAAAGGTCAAAGTGTTGGTTATGGTGGTGTATATAATGCAAAAGAAGATCTTGAAATAGCAACTTATGATTTAGGTTATGCAGATGGGCTTTTGCGTTATGATGGAAAACAAGATTTTTTTCTTCCTAATGGTAAGAAATTGCTTGGAAAAATGTCTATGGATAGTTTTTCTTGTGAGAATGATGAAGATGAAATTTGTGTTTTAAATGATGCAAATATTATGGCTAGTTTTTTTAATACTATCAACTATGAAATTTTAGTCAAACTTTCTCCAAATTTGAAAAGAATTTTAGTTTAAGATAAAAAGTGTTAATATATCTAAAGAAAGGGCAAATATGGCATTTTTAAATTGGGCTATTTTAATTTTATTTTTATTTATAGTATTTTTATTGATAAATCGTTACGAGAGAAAAATAAAAATTTTATATAAAAATATTGAAATCTTGAAAAACGAGTGTAAAAAAAATAGTGAAAATATAGAAAAAAATAGAATTTTAATAGAAAAAAATAGATCAAATATCGAAGATATAAAAATTCAAGATTAATTTTTATCTTGAAGTATTTTTGCTATCAATTCTAATGGATGTAAAAAATGCGTGGAGGATTTTTCATGCTCTAATGCGTTTGAAATTTGCATTCTACAAGCTGAACATTCTGCACTGATAATTTCCACATTGCTTTTTTGTATATTTTGAGCTTTTTTTATACCAACTTGCAAAGCTTTTTCATAGTGATCAGTTTGCATACTAACACCACCAAAACCACAGCATTCATTTGAGTTAATAAGTTCTTTGAAAGTATAGTTTTGTTTAAGCAAGGCTCTAGGTTCTTTAAAAACACCTTGCATTTTTCTTGCATGACAAGGATCGTGGTATGCAATTTTTGTCTTTAATTTTTTCTTTGTTTTTAAAAGCTCTTCTAGTTTAGTATATTCATAAAAATATTTTGTTGCAAGTAGTATTTTACTAGAAATATTTTTAGCTCTTATAGTCCATTCTTCATCTTTTTGCATGTGGAAAAAATGTTCATAGTCTATATTAATCATCGCAGAACAGGTTGCTTCGGGGATAATGATATAATCTAGAGTTTTTAATTTTTCTTCAAAATAAACGATATTTTTTTTAGCTAAAATTTCTACACTTTTAAAATCTCCAGTAAAATAATGAGGAGCACCGCAACAAGATTGATCTTTTAGTAAATCTACATTGATTTTAAGATGTTTACAAATTTCAAGCAAAGCAAAACCCGTATTTATATAAGAGTAATTTGACAAGCAGCCTATAAAAAGTCCTATGGTTTTTTCACCTTGATTATTTATGAAATCAGGATTAGAAGCTAGAAAGCTTTTTTTAGCTAAAGAAGGAAGCAAGCGATCTTTTTTAATTAAAGGTAGGTTAAATTTAGCTTTCATTCCCAAATTTTTATGTTGTAAACTAAAAGCACAGCTTTGGAAAACATAACCAAATCTTGCTAAAATATCTAGAATTTTTCTGCGTCTTAGAAAAAAGAAAGCAAGTTTTTTGTACCAAGCAATGCCAAATTTTTGTGCTATATCGTAACGCACTTTTTCAATAGCACTATCCACTCTTAAATGGCTTGGACAAACTTCAACGCAATTTGTACACAAAAAACATGATTCAAATATTTTTTTAAGATTTTTATCAAGCTCTAGTTCTTGGTTTTCATAAGCACTGATTAAATCTAAAAAGCCACGAGGGGAAGTACTTTCATCGCGATTTATTTCATGTATGGTGCAAACTGGTATGCATTTTCCACATTTTACGCAAGCATTAGAAATTTCATTAACATTTAACATATTAAACCGTTTTAGAGAAAACTTTTTTATCTTCGCTAATGCGTTTTAAATATTTATCAAAACACATAGCAATATTACGGATTAAAAGCACTCCTGTTTCATTAACTTTGATATGAGTTTTATCTATGTTGATAAATTCATTAAGTTTTTGGAGTTCTTCTAAATCTTGCTTAAAATATTCAAAAAAATCAATCTTAAATTTACTTTCAATATTTTTTATATTAAGAGCAAAATTACTCATAAGTTCCATAATAACAGCTTTTCTTAGTTCATCATCATCATCAAGCATGATACCTTTTTCGCAAGGCAATCGACCTTCATCGATAGCCTTTTTGTAGCTTGGCATATCTTTGAAATTTTGCATATAGTGTCTTTTACCTTCGCCTATACTTGTTAGGCCAATCCCGATTAAATCAGTTCCGCCTTTTGTAGTATAGCCTTGGAAATTTCTATGCAAACTACCATTTTCTAAGGCTTTAAAAAGTTCATCTTGTGGCTTTGCAAAATGATCCATTCCTATCATTTTATAACCATTTTGAGTTAAAAATTTTTCACAATATTCTAAAATTTGAAGTTTTACATCAGGACTTGGTAGAGTGTTTTCGTCAAATTTTCTCATATTTTTTTTAAGCCAAGGCACATGTGCATAATTAAAAATAGCAAAGCGATCGGGATTAATCAGCAGTGCTTTTTCTAAAGTTTGCTTAAAACTTTCTAGACTTTGATAAGGAAGGCCATAAATTAAATCCATATTTACTGAATTTATCCCTTTTTTTCTTACCATATCTACTGCATTTTTGGTAAGTTCAAAAGGTTGAATTCTATGAATTTCCTTTTGAACCTTTTCGTTAAAATCTTGCACACCAAAACTAATACGGTTGAAGCCATTTTGAATTAAAACATCAGCTTGTTCTTCATTTAAGAATCTAGGATCAATTTCACAACTTACTTCACTATCTTGGGTAAAATTTGGAAAAATGCTTTTTATTTTAAAAATCAAACTTTGCAATTGTTTAGCAGAAAAAAAAGTAGGTGTACCACCACCAAAATGCATTTGAGCTACTTCTCTTTGTGTGTCAATGATATTTGCTAAAAGATCAAGTTCTTTAAAAAGATAATTTAAATACCTTTCTTTACTTTCTTCTTTTGCGGTATATATTACATTGCAACCGCAAAAATAACAAGCACTCCTGCAAAAAGGCAAATGAAAATATAAAGATAATTGCGCTGTTTGTTGTTTTAAAATTTTTATATAGTCTTCATATTTAAAATGGGTGTTAAATTCTACCGCAGTAGGATAAGAAGTGTATCTAGGTCCTGCTTTGGAGTATTTAACAAAATTTTTATAATCTCTCATTTTTTGCCTTTTTGCATCATTTCTTTCATGTTTATAAATAAGTTAGGATGTTTTGTATGAATATTGCTGATTAATTGATCTAAATCAATATTAACTTCTTTTATACCTTTGGAAACTTGATGTTTAATCTCATCCATTGCGACTGTCCATACATCATTAAAGTCAATAGGAATTTGTTGATAGATAGCCTTTTCTAGTTTAAGTTCAAAATTATCCTTTTGTATCTTTTTGGCACTTTGTAAAAACTCAATCAGAGTTTTTACAGAAAACATAGTTTTAACTTCATCATTTTCATCTACTATAAACCATGGTTCGGGTGCTAAATTATGGCCATTTTTTAGACTTAACTTTTTTTCTTTATCGTTAATGTGGGTTAGATGAAATATAGTTTGATTGTGTTTTTCTATGCCCAAATGATTAGATAATTCATTGATTACATCTTGAGAGCTTTTTTTGCTTAGACTATTCAATCTCACTCCTTATTTGTTAATAATTTTGCAATTTCTTTTGCATGATAAGTTATGATAAGCTTAGCTCCAGCTCTTTTAAAAGCAAGCATAGTTTCAAGCACTATTTTTTCATAGTCAATCACACCTGCTTTTTGACCTGCTTTTAGCAGAGCATATTCCCCGCTTACATTATACACACAAAGTGGAAGTTTAGAATGATTTGCTATATCTTTTACTACATCTAAATACGCAAGTGCTGGTTTTACCATTAAGATGTCAGCACCTTGTTTTTCATCTTCTAAGCTCTCACATAAGGCTTCTTTACCATTGGCAAAATCCATTTGATAGGTTTTTCTATCTCCATAACTTGGTGCAGAATCAGCCACATCTCTAAAAGGCCCATAATAGGCTGAAGCAAATTTAGTAGAATAAGCCATAATAGGTAAATTTTCAAAACCATTTTCATCTAAAGTTTTTCTTAAAGTTTCAATAATACCATCCATCATGCCGCTTGGTGCTATCATATCTGCACCGTTTTTAGCATGAATTAGAGCTTGTTTGGCTGAAATTTCTAAAGTTAAATCATTATCTACGCTTTTACTTTTTGGATCAATAATACCACAATGCCCATGATCAGTATACTCACAAAAACAAAGATCGGTAATTACTACCAAATCAGGAAATTTTGCTTTAATAGCTCTTAGACTTGTAGCAATCAAGCCATCATCGCTTAATGCATCACTTCCACAACTATCTTTTTTGGAACTTTCTAACACACCGAATAAAATAATCGCTTTAATACCAAGATTAATTAACTCCTCACATTCTTTTAAAATTTCATCTAAGCTCATTTGAAACACACCTGGCATAGACGTGATTTCATTTTTAATATTAGCACCATTGATAACAAAAAGTGGATAGATTAAATCATCTAAATTTAAGGTATTTTCTTTTACTAAGCTTCTAATATTCTCATTAAGTCTTAATCTTCTAAAGCGTTTAAACATAAATTTCCTTTTTGTTTGTTAAAATTGTTTAAATTCTAGCATATTTTTTATAAAAAAGGTAAAGTAAAGTAATGACTATTCAAATTTCTGAAATAGCAAAACTCCCCACTCGTTTTGGGGAATTTAATATACAAAGTTTTAAAGAAAATGATAAAGAACATCTTTGTATTTTTAAAGGAAAATTGGAAAAAGAAGTTAATATTAGAATCCATTCAGAATGTTTAACAGGGGATGTTTTGGGAAGCTTAAAATGTGATTGTGGAGAACAGCTTGATTTTTCTTTAAAATACATTCAAGAGCATGGTGGTATGGTAATTTATCTAAGGCAAGAAGGAAGAGGTATAGGACTTTTTAATAAAATTAATGCTTATGCTTTGCAAGATAAGGGTTTTAATACCATAGAAGCAAATCATCAATTAGGTTTTAAGGCAGATGAGCGTAGTTATGAAATAGTAGAATTTATACTTAAGCATTATAAGATTTCTAAAATTAACCTTTTAACTAATAATCCTGAAAAACTAAATTCATTAAAAGAAAAAATTAATTTAAGAGTACCTATTTTAATAAAAGCAAATCGTTTTAATAAAGATTATTTAGAAATTAAATATACACAAATGGGACATCTAAATTGAAAAAATACGAAGAGCAATTAAATTTTTTAAAAAATTTTGCAAATAAAGATGATTTTTTTAAAAAAATCACGCTCTATAAAGAGTTGTTAGAAAAATTTAATGCTGTGCATAATTTAACTCATTTTGAAAATATAGATGAAAATATTATTGATAGTGTTAAAATTTTAGATTTTTATGATTTGAGTAATAAAAAAAAGATCATTGATATTGGAAGCGGGGCTGGTTTTCCTGCATTATTTTTAGCTTGTATTTTGCAAGATAATGAATTTTTTCTTTTTGAGCCTAGCGCTAAAAAGGCCTCATTTTTAAGGGTGGTTAAAACTGAACTTAATTTGATAAATGTAAATATCATAAAAGAAAAATTACAAAACTATCCACCTTTTAAAGTAGATTTAATTACTTCAAGAGCTTTAATGGATGTAAAACCTTTGGTAGAAATTTCAAATGGTTTTTATGATAAAAATACTTTATTTTTGCTTTATAAAGGAAGTGAAGTTTATGATGAATTGCAAGAATTGAAAGATTATCAAATTTTTAATCAAGGCTTTAGGAATTATTGTCTTTTAAAGATAAAGGAAAAACTATGTTAATTTTTGGACATCCTTTGATAAATATGCAAAAATTTAGTTATTTTGAAAATATTTTTATCAAAACAAATGTAAATTGTTTTAATTATAATGAACAAAATATAAAAAGTGCAAAAGAGGAAAAAATAGATTTTGCTATATATGCCAAGAATGAGGAAGAAATTTTACTTTCTAATGCACTAGGAGCAAAATATATTTTAATAGAAGATGAGAGATTGGCAAAAATTGCCTCAAAAATGGCTGAGTTTTATATGTTTGACTCTAAAATTTTATTTTTACTTGATGTTTTAGATAATAATTTAAAAAAAGCTTATGAGCTAAGCGTTGATGGAGTTTGTTTAAAATCTTATATCACTCAAACTAAACCCATTAAGGGTTTAGTTTAA
>NZ_JAKMSK010000015.1:0-33522 GCF_025772605.1 Campylobacter sp. CNRCH_2016_0050h
AAAGAAGGGATGGAAAGTGATGATAAAGACTTGATAAAGTCTTTATCATATAAAATTATTTTTCCCCTATATAAATAAAATGCTGTATACTTCCTTCAAAATTATATAAATTTATTAATTCATAATCTCCCCAAAATAATGGTTTAAAAGGTTTAAATTTTTCTTTTAATTCTTCAATCGTATTTGTAAAATTTATATAAGTAGATTCGCCATTTAATCTTGGACTAGATTTTACTTCCACTAAACCATTATCTTTAACATCTCCTGCAACAAATTCTTGATAAGCTTTAGAGCTAATCATTGTCGCGAAAATTATTGCTCCATCATTACATAAATCATAAAATTCTTCAATAGTTTTTTGAAAGTCTTTGTTTGGTAGATAATATAAACTTTGATTTGCAAAAATAAAATCCATTTTTACATCAAATAAATTTTTAAAACTAGAATTTGGTGTAATAACATGAAAATTATTTTCATTTATCCTAGGATCTTTTTTCCAAGTATTTTTTAAGCTAGGAACAATATCTATACCATAAGCATTAATACCCCCCCCCTGTTACATCTTGAAAATACTTAGAATGAACTCCATTTCCACAACCAAAATCAAGTAAATTTCCACTTGTTTTATTTAATTTGTATTTTAAGATTCTCTCATAAAATCTTATAACATGTCCATCTGGATATTGTAAGCCATACCCTTCATTGTCATATTTTTTAGTATATCCTGATAATGAATTATCCATCATTTCTCCTTTAAATTTAAGATATAAATTGATTATACAATAAAATAAGTCTTTGTTATTTATTTTTTAACAAATTTACACTTAACAAAACAACAAAACTAAAAATTAAAAGTATGAGACTATAAATATGAGCTGTGGCAAAATCTAAATTTTCCATACTTTCATATATAGCAATACTAGCTACTTTTGTTTCCCCACTTAAAGAACCACCTATCATTAATACTATACCAAACTCACCCATAGTATGTGCAAAACTTATTACCAAAGCACTGAGTATAGCTGGTTTGATACTAGGTAAGATTACTTTTAAAAGTGTAATGAAAGAATTTTTTCCTAAAGAAAAACTAGCTTCTATAATATTTTTAGAAATCATAGACATTGCATTATATAAAGGATTAAACATAAAAGGTAAAGAATAAATACAACTTGCTATCACCAAACCTTCAAAGGTAAAAGCTAAGGTGATATTAAAGTGTTTTTCTAAAAATTCTCCAAAAAAAGAGTATTTTGAAAATAAAATCAATAAGTAAAAACCAACAACAGATGGTGGTAAAACTAAAGGTAAGGTTATTATAGTTTCTAGAATTTTTTTTGATCTAAATTGCTTAAAAGTAAAAACCCAAGCAAGAGGTACGCAAAAACAAAACAAAATTATACAAGTAATAATAGAAAGTTTTATGGAAACTAAAAAAGGTGTCCAATCTATACTTAATAATAATTGCATCATTATTAAAACTTTCTCAAGTCAAAAAAGACTTGAGATTATTTTCCTAAATTTGGCTCCATTTCTATAATTTTCCAAGGAAGTCCTTGAGTATTTAACTCATCCATAAAAGGTTTAGCGTCAAATTCTTCCATGTTAAACACACCTTTTCCTTGCCAAATTCCTTTAGCGATTAGCTTTGTTCCTATCATTGCAGGAACTCCAGTAGTATAACTCACAGCTTGCGCTCCGGTTTCTTTAAAGCATTCTTCGTGATTACAAACATTGTAAATATAAACTTGTCTATCTTTTCCATCTTTTACACCACGAATCACACAACCTATATTAGTGTAACCTTTAGTACGAGGGCCCAAACTAGCAGGATCAGGAAGTAAAGTTTTTAAAAATTCTATTGGTATTATCTCTCTACCTTGATGCATAACAGGTTTAATACCTAGCATACCAACATTTTCAAGACATTTCATATGAGTTAAATAACTTTGTCCAAAAGTCATAAAAAATCTTATTCTTTTTAAACCTTTGATATTTTTTACTAAACTTTCAAGCTCTTCGTGATAAAGTAAATAACTATCTTTTACCCCTACTTCAGGATAATCCCACTCCATTTTTATTTCCATAGGATCAGTTTCTATCCATTTGCCATTTTCCCAGTAACGACCTTTAGCAGAAACCTCTCTTAAGTTAATCTCAGGGTTAAAATTAGTTGCAAAGGCATAGCCATGATCTCCAGCATTACAATCTAGTATATCAATATAATGAATTTCATCAAATAAATTTTGTTGCGCATAAGCACAAAATACATTAGTAACACCTGGATCAAAACCGCTTCCTAAAAGTCCTAAAATTCCTGCTTGTTTAAACTTATCATTTCTTAACCATTGTTCTTTATATTCAAATTTAGCTAAATCAGGATGTTCATAATTTGCAGTATCTACATAGTGAATATTAGTTTGAATACACGCATCCATTAAAGCAAGATCTTGATAAGGCAAAGCCACATTTAATAAAATTTCAGCTCCTGTTTTTTTGATAAGTTCTACAACAGCAGATGTGTCATCTGCATCTATTTGCTCAGTTTGAATTTCTATACCTAAACGCTCTTTTATAAAAGCTGCTATTTCATCACATTTACTTTTAGTTCTACTTGCTAGAGTTATTTTACTAAAAACATCACTATTCATTGCACATTTTACAGTTGCAACGCGACTTACACCACCTGCACCTATAATTAAAAGATTTTTCATTAACTATCCTTAATTTTTTTGAAAATTGTAACAAAAAAACTTTATAAAGCATTGAAATAAAAAATAATTTTTATAATGTTTTTTTAAAATAAAACAAGTAAAATGATGATTTTTTAAATTTTTTAAGGACACTTATGAATTTACAAAGTGTGGAATTTTCTTATCCTATTATTATTACTTTTATTACCTATGCATTTTTAATGCTTTTTATAGGTTTTTATTTTTACAAAAAAAATCAAAATAGTAAAGATTATTTTGTTGGAAATGCATCAATGGGACCTATAATATCTGCCTTAAGTGCAGGTGCTTCTGATATGAGTAGTTGGCTTTTAATGGCTTTTCCCGGTGCTTTATACGCAGCTGGATTGGGACAAATTTATATAGCCATAGGTTTAAGCTTTGGTATGTTCTTAAACTGGACCTTTGTTGCTAAAAGATTAAAGATTTTTTCTCAAATAGCCAAAGAATGTATTACAATTCCTGATTTTTTTGAAAGTCGCTTTCATGATGATAGACATATTTTAAGAAGTATTTGTGCGGTAGTTATTTTAGTATTTTTTACTATTTACATTAGTGCTGGATTAGTAAGTGGTGCTAAACTTTTTGAAAGTGTATTTAATTTGCCTTATATTTTTGCATTAAGTATTGGATTTTTAGTTATTGTTTTATATACTTTTTTAGGTGGCTATAAAGCCGTATGCTGGACTGATATGATACAAGGACTTTTAATGATGAGTTCATTAATCATCATTCCTTTTGTGATGATTTTTGAACTTGGCGGCTTTGGCGAAGCTTTTTCTACTATAAATGATGTAAAACCTCAAGCTTTTGGTTTAGATGGTGGTGGTTGGCTAGTGGTAGCATCAACCTTGGCCTGGGGGCTTGGATATTTTGGCCAACCTCATATTTTAATTCGCTTTATTTCTATAAAAAATGTAAAAGAAATTCCTACTGCGACTTTTATAGGCATAACTTGGATGGTAATTTCTCTATTTGGTGCTGCTATGATAGGATTTTTAGGTATTGCTTATATAGCTAAATTTGATCTTACTTTAAATGATCCTGAAAGAATATTTATTGTAATGTCTCAAGTGCTTTTTAACCCTTGGGTGGCGGGAATTTTACTCAGTGCAATTTTAGCAGCCATTATGAGTACTGCAAGTTCTCAATTGCTAGTATGCGCTTCTAGCTTGGTACAAGATTTTTATACACAAATCTTAAAAAGAAAAACAAATGATAAAAATATTACTTTGTTATCACGCTTAGGTGTTTTGATTGTAGCGTGTGTAGCTTTTACACTTTCACTTGATACTCAAAGTCAAATTTTAAGCATAGTCTCTTATGCTTGGGCGGGTTTTGGAGCTAGTTTTGGAAGCGTTATTTTATTTTCTTTATTTTATAAAAATATGAGCAAAGAAGGTGCAATAGCTGGAATGGTTAGCGGGGCTTTAACTGTTGTATTTTATAAGCATTTTGGTTCAAATTTTATAGAAATTTATGAAATCATTCCTGGATTTTTAGTCGCAAGTTGTTTTATTATGATTTTTAGTATAATATTTAAAGCAAAAAAACATACAATAAAACATTATGAAAAAATGCTGAAAGAAATTTAAAATGTTTAAATCTTTTTTTTATTCTAAAAAATGGGCTTTATGGGCTTACTTGGGTCTGTTTTTTTTATTGTCTTCTTTATTAGCACAAACCTCTATTAATGTAGCAATAAATGAATGGTATAAAGAATTTTACGATGTTTTACAAGATGCAAAAAATCATAGCATAAATGATTTTTATCATTTTATTAAACAATTTTTATATTTAGCACTGCCTTATGTATTAATCGCTACTATCACGCAATATTTTGGAAGCATATATGCTTTTAAATGGCGCGAGGCTATGA
Organism: Campylobacter sp. CNRCH_2016_0050h; assembly: GCF_025772605.1. NCBI lineage: Bacteria > Pseudomonadati > Campylobacterota > Epsilonproteobacteria > Campylobacterales > Campylobacteraceae > Campylobacter > Campylobacter sp. CNRCH_2016_0050h. The sequence goes on from NZ_JAKMSK010000015.1 coordinate 4,609, forward strand.
CTTTTGATTATATTAAATTTTGGCAAAAAAAAGATGATAACATAGAAGGTAGTTCACAAAGAATTCAAGAAGATATCTATAATTTTTCAAAAATCATAGAAAGTTTAGGGTTAGCTTTTGTCAAAGCAATTATGACTTTAGTTGCTTTTGTACCAATTTTATGGATGTTAAGCGCACATGTTAATTTACCTATCTTAAAAGATATTAATGGCTCTTTAGTATGGATTGCATTTTTGGTTTCTTTAGGAGGTTTAGTTATATCATGGTTTGTAGGTATAAAACTACCTGGATTAGAATATAACAATCAAAAAGCCGAAGCTGCTTTTAGAAAAGAACTTGTTTTTGCTGAAGATGATAGAAAAAATTATGCAAGCGATGAAAGTATTTTAAGTTTATTTACCGGGCTTAAAATCAATTATAAAAGATTATTTTTACATTATGGATATTTTAATATATGGCTTTATTTATTTGAGCAAATCATGGTTATAGTACCCTTTTTAATCATGGCTCCAAGTTTATTTTTAGGACTTATACAACTTGGAATTATCATACAAGTTGGTAATGCTTTTGACCAGGTTAGATCTTCATTTAGCATTTTTATCACCAACTGGACAACTATCACACAGCTTCGTAGTATTTACAAGCGTTTAGATGAATTTGAAAAAAATATAGAATATAGAAAACATTAAATTAATTTAAAATATATCATTATTTTTAAGCTAATTTTATAGTTTTGATTTGATATAATTTTGCGAAATTTTATTAAAGGAGTTTTTTTGGACCCCAGTCAATCTTTAGACTTAAATCAAACACTACCTACTGTTGCCTCTATTGATATAGGCTATTCTACTTTTATGATTCTTGTTGCATTAGCTTTAGTGCTTTTAAATGGATTTTTTGTTTTATCTGAATTTGCTATTGTTAAAGTGCGTAGATCAAAACTTGAAGAAATGGTAAAAGAGAAAAAACGCAATGCAAAAAAAGCTTTGGAAGTCACTTCAAAACTAGATACTTATTTAAGTGCTTGCCAACTTGGTATTACGCTAAGCTCTCTTGCTCTTGGTTGGATAGGCGAACCTGCTATTGCTAAAATTCTTGAAGTTCCTCTAGCAAATTTAGGTTTATCTCCAGCATTAATCCATACCATAGCATTTATTATTGCTTTTGCTATTATCACATTATTGCATGTTGTGCTAGGCGAGTTGGTCCCAAAAAGCATTGCTATAGCCATTGCAGATAGAGCTGTTTTATGGGTTGCAAGACCATTGCATTTGTTTTGGTTACTTTTCTTACCTTTCATTAAAACATTTGACTTTTTAGCTGCAGTTTCTTTAAAAATTATAGGTATAAAACCTGCCAAAGAACACGAATTAAGTCACTCTGAAGAAGAGATTAAATTTATTGCGAGTGAAAGCCAAAAAGGTGGAGTTTTGGATGAATTTGAAACTGAAATCATACGCAATGCTGTCGATTTTTCAGATACAGTAGCAAAAGAAATCATGACACCTAGAAAAGATATGATTTGTCTTAATAAACAAAAAAGCTATGAAGAAAATATGCAAATAGTTTGTCAGTATAAACATACACGCTTTCCATACATAGATGGTTCTAAAGATATCATTTTAGGTATGGTGCATATTAGAGACATTATGCAAAATGAACTTAGCAAAGATAAGAAAAATTTAGATGATTTTCTAATCAAAATGATCCTAGTTCCAGAAAATATCAGCATATCTAAAGTTCTTTTCATGATGAATAAAGAACAAGTACATACAGCATTAGTAGTAGATGAATATGGCGGAACTGCTGGTCTTTTAACTATGGAAGATATTATGGAAGAAATTGTTGGTGATATTAACGATGAGCATGATGATTCTAGTCCACATTTTAAAAAGCTTGCAGAAAATATCTATGAATTTCAAGGAAGATATGAAATTAGCGAAGTAGAAGAAATGCTTGATATACGCTTTAATGAAGAATTAGAACAAGTCACTATAGGTGGATATGTTTTCAATCTTTTAGGACGCTTACCGGTGGTTGGAGATAGAATAGAAGATGAATTTTGCTACTACGAAGTCAAAAAGATGGATGGAAATAGCATAGAACGCATTAAAGTTGTACGCAAAAATACTGATGAAGAAGAGTAGCGAACTCTTCTTTTTACTTTTCTATAACCCTCAAATCTTATTCATTTTAACTTACAAGGAAAATTTTTATGCAACTACATGATGAAATTAATCAATTTATACAAGAATACAAAAGCATTATGATATCGTCTTTAAATTTAAACAATCAAACCATATGTTCATATACTCCTATTATAAAAAACAAAAATGACTTTTATATTTATATTAGTGAAATTGCCGAACATTTTGAAGGAGTAAAATACAATAATAAAAACATAGAAATTATGTTTATAGAAGATGAAAAAGATTGTATATCAATCTTTGCAAGGAAAAGACTTAAATTTAGAGTTGAGAGCGTAGAAATAACAAGAGATAATCAGCTATTTGAGCAAGTATTAAATACTTATGAAAATGAAGACAATAAAGAAATAATCCAAGTCATTAAAAATATGCAAGATTTTCATTTATTTCAACTTATACTGAAAAATGGAAGATATGTTAAAGGTTTTGGGAAGGCATATGAAATTAATGAAGGAGCAATTAATTTAATTAATTCAAAAGGACATAAATAATTCAAGATGAGCTTTTTGCCCATCTTGATAGATTAACCATTTCTTTTTTTGATAATTTCTTCAGAAACATTTTTTGGAACTTCATCATAGTGATCAAATTCCATAGAATAAGTAGCACGGCCTTGAGTTTGACTTCTAAGATCGGTTGAGTAACCAAACATCTCGGCCAAAGGACAAAATGCTGTAATAATTTTATTACCACCTCTTTCATCCATTGAATTTACTTGACCACGGCGTTTATTTAAATCACCAATAACATCACCCATATATTCTTCTGGAGTTTCAACTTCAACTTTCATCATAGGTTCTAAGATTACAGCACCTGCTTTTCTAGCACCTTCTTTAAAGCCCATAGAAGCTGCAAGTTTAAATGCCATTTCAGAAGAATCCACTTCGTGGTAACTTCCATCATAAACAGTTACTTTAACATCTTCAACAGGATATCCCGCTAAAACACCATTTTGTAATGCCTCTTGAACACCTTTGTCAACCGCTGGAATATATTCTTTTGGAATTACCCCACCTTTGATATCATTTACAAATTCATATCCACTACCTGGTTCAAGTGGCTCAAGTCTTAAGAATACATGACCATATTGTCCACGACCACCTGATTGTTTAGCGTATTTGTATTCTTGCTCAACTGTTTTTCTAATAGTTTCACGGTAAGCAACTTGAGGTTGACCTACTTCGGCTTCAACTTTAAATTCACGAAGCATTCTATCAACGATAATTTCCAAGTGAAGCTCGCCCATACCTGAAATGATAGTTTGACCACTTTCCTCATCTGTTGAAACTCTAAAGCTTGGATCTTCTTGAGCTAATTTATTTAAAGCAATAGACATTTTTTCTTGATCTGCTTTTGTTTTAGGCTCAACAGCAACTGAAATAACAGGATCTGGAAAATCCATTCTCTCTAGAATAACTTTATCTTTTTCACTTGCCAAAGTATCACCGGTTAGTGTGTCTTTAAGACCAACAACCGCTCCAATTTCTCCTGCATATAAAGTTTTAATTTCTTCTCTTTTATTAGAGTGCATTTTCAAAAGACGACCGATTCTTTCTTTTTTATCTTTTGTTGAGTTGTATGCATAAGAACCGCTTTCTAAACTTCCTCTATACACACGAACGAAAGTTAATTGCCCAACAAAAGGGTCAGTCATAATTTTAAATGCTAGGCCTGCAAACTCACCATCATCAGTTGATTTTACAGAAACTTCTGTACCGTCTTCATATTCACCTTTAATATTAGCAACTTCATCAGGAGCTGGTAAATAAGCAACAACAGCATCAAGTAATGGCTGAACACCTTTATTTTTAAAAGCTGTACCACAAAGCATAGGAACCATAGAAAGACTTAAACATCCTGCTTTAATACCTGCTTTGATTTCTTCTTGAGTAAGCTCTTCACCACCTAGGTATTTTTCCATTAATTCATCGCTTGTTTCAGAAACTGCTTCTATCATTTTTGTGCGATATTCTTCAGCCTTTTCTTTAAGTTCAGCTGGAATTTCTTTTTCTACATAATCAGTTGGTTTATTTTCATCTTCCCATACCAAAGCTTTCATGGTAATAAGATCAATTACACCTTTGAAATTATCTTCAGCACCGATTGGAATTTGAAGTGGAACTGGGTTACCTTTCAAACGATTTTTGATTTGTTCTTCAACATTAAAGAAATTTGCACCAATTCTGTCCATTTTATTTACAAAAACAATTCTTGGAACACCGTATTTATTAGCTTGTCTCCATACGGTTTCTGATTGTGGTTGAACTCCACCTACTGAACAAAACACCGCAACTGCACCATCTAAAACACGCATTGATCTTTCAACTTCGATTGTAAAGTCAACGTGGCCTGGAGTGTCTATAAGGTTAATTTGATGGTTTTTCCAAAAACAAGTTGTAGCAGCAGAAGTAATTGTGATACCTCTTTCTTTTTCTTGCTCCATCCAGTCCATTGTAGCTGCACCATCATGCACCTCACCAATTTTATGACTCATACCTGTAAAGAAAAGAATTCTCTCACTAGTAGTTGTTTTACCTGCATCAATATGAGCTGCGATACCTATATTTCTAACTCTTTTTAAAGGAGTACTTCTTGACATATTTTACTCCTCTTACCAGCGATAATGAGCAAATGCTTTATTAGCTTCTGCCATTTTATAAGTATCTTCTTTCTTCTTGAATGAAGCACCTTTGCTATTAGCTGCATCTAATAATTCTGCTGCTAATTTTTCTATCATAGTTCTTTCGCTTCTTTTTCTAGCAAAAGAAATAATCCATCTTATAGCTAAAGCTTGTTGTCTAGCTGGGCGTACTTCTACTGGCACTTGATAAGTAGCACCACCAACACGACGAGATTTAACTTCTAATAAAGGCTTAATATTTTCAATAGCATCATTAAAAATTTCTATACCTTTTTTTTCTCCACCTTTTTTATCGATAGCTTCTAAAGCACCATACATAATAGTCGTAGCTGTGCTTTTTTTACCATCATACATTAAAGAATTAATGAATTTTGTGATTACTTTGTTTCCATAAATCGGATCTGGCAAGACTTCTCTTACCGGAGCTTTTCTTCTTCTCATAATTTTCCTTCAAATTTATAATTTTACTCAAACAAAATCAAATCTAACGGATTTGTCTGCAATTTTATTACTTAGCTGCTGCTTTAGGGCGTTTCGCACCATATTTAGAACGAGAAACGGTTCTTTTTGCAACACCTGCAGTATCTAAGGCACCGCGAACAATGTGATACTTAACACCTGGTAAGTCTTTTACCCTACCACCACGCACTAAAACAATGCTGTGTTCTTGTAGGTTATGACCTTCACCACCGATATAACTAATAACTTCAAAGCCACTTGTAAGTCTTACTTTGGCAACTTTTCTTAACGCTGAGTTTGGTTTTTTAGGGGTTGTTGTATAAACCCTAGTGCAAACTCCCCTTCTTTGTGGACAATTTTTAAGCGCTGGAGATTTAGATTTCTCTAAAACTTTTTTGCGCTCTTTTCTAACCAATTGATTTATGGTAGGCACAATAATTCCTTTCTTTAAAAAAAATGTAATAAACTTTGGATAATATCTAAATTTTACTTACAAAAATATAAACTAAAAACAATTTAAATCTTTTTGCAAATTTTCTAAAAACAAACTCACATGATAAGCATCGGTGTTTGCGTGATTTACATTAATACTTAGTGGAATAAAACATTGATTTTTTTTCCTTGATAATTTTCCCACTTGTAAGAATAGGAAAAAAATAATTTTCTTTTTTAGGTAAATGTAAAGAGAAATTCTCAAAATTTATCCAAGGGATTGCTGAAATATTAAAAGAATTTTTAATATTCTCTTTTACAAACATAGTGTTTTCTTTAATGAGTTGTTTATCATGCTCGAAATTATGTAAAAAGTTTTGAAAATCTTCATTAAATTCAGTCCATAAAATACAAAAAGTCTTTGATTTTTCACAAAAAGCGGTATAACTTGGATGGATAATATCAAAACAAATTAATTTATCATTCTCTAAGTATAATTTAAATTCAGGTATTAAATTAACATTTTTACTTAAAAAATAGATAAAACTACCATAAAAAGAATATTTTTGATTTTTAACAAAAGAATAAAATTTACTAATATCTAATTTAACATTTAATTCAAAAGAGCAGGGAAATTTAGTATAAAATTCAAAATGCTCTTTTCTTGAGTAAGTTTTTAAATCTATAATCTTCAAATTATTATCCTTTAAATTTAAAGATTATAGCAAATCCTATCTAAAAAATAGATAGGATTGAAATCATTGTTTATCGGTATTGTATTGCAAATAAACCACATGGGTAGCTAAATACTCTTCAAGACCATGTTTTCCATCAGCTCCACCTATGCCGCTTTTTCTAAAACCTGCATGAAATCCTTGCATTGCTTCAAAATTTTCACGGTTAATATAAGTTTCACCAAATTTTATTTCTCTACTAGCTCTCATTGCTATATCTAAATTTTGTGTATAAATAGAACTTGTCAGTCCATATTCACAATCATTTGCCATGTCAATTGCCTCATCAAGTGTATCAAATTTAGCAATTGGTAAAATCGGAGCAAAAATTTCTTTTTGCATGATCTCATCTTCATGTTTAACATTTGTAAGAACGCTTGCAGGAAAATAATATCCGCTTGTATCGGTGATTTTTCCACCGCATTCTACAACTGCTCCTTTATTTGTAGCTCTCTCAAGCATTGCTAAAGCATTATCAACACCTGCTTGATTCACAAGCGGACCCATATCAAAATCGCCTTTCAAAGTGTTTCCAACACTTACTTTACTCATGGCTTTTACAAATTTATCTACAAATTCATCATAAACACTTGTATGCACATAAGCTCTTTCGGCACAATTGCAAACTTGTCCGTTATTGCAAATTCTACTTGCCTTAATCGCTTCTACCGCTAAATCAATATCTGCATCTTTACACACTATAGCCGGTGCCTTTCCGCCAAGTTCTAGAGAAACCTTAATGATATTTTTAGCTGCAGCTTCCATCACTCTAGTTCCTGCTTCAACACTCCCTGTAAGACTTACCATACCTATGTTTTCATTACTTGATAATTCATGTCCTACCACACTACCCTTCCCTGCAACTAAATTAAATACACCTTTTGGTAAAGAACTTTGCGAGACAAGCTTTGCAAATTCAAAAGCATTATTTGGAGTTTCACTGCTTGGTTTTATAACAATGGTGTTGCCTGTTAGTAAAGCAGGCGCCATCTTTCTTGCGATTAGAAAAAATGGAAAATTCCAAGGTAAAATTCCACCAATTACACCAATGGCACTTTTATATAAATATATATGCTCATTAGCTCTATCACTTTGTATAATTTCGCCTTCATACCTTCTAGCCCATTCAGCGGTATAATCCATATAATCTGCCGTAAAATTAATCTCTACACTAGCTAAAGCTCTAGTTTTTCCTTGCTCTTGCATTAAAATTTCTGTTAAAAAATTAGCATTTTTGCGTATTAAACTAGCTATTTCTCTTAAATGATTTGCTCTTTCAATCGCTGGTTTAGCTTCCCAATTTTTTTGTGCCTTTTTAGCTGCTTCAATTGCTCTTTGTGTATCTTCTAAAGAAGCACTTGCTACTCTTGATATTACTTCTTTGGTAGCGGGATTTAAAACTTCTATAAATTCGCCATTGTGTGGGATAAATTCGCCATCAATATAATTTAAATAAGTTGTCATTTTTTCTCCTTTTTTAATCTAAATGAAATACTTCTTCCATATTTAGCCACTTTTGTTCTGCATGAGCTAAAGATATTTGGCAGGGATCTGTAACTTTCCACCATTGTTGTGTATTTTTATCTTTTGCCATCTTAGCCATATCTGCATCAAAATCAACACCTGTATATTCAAAATATGCAAACAAATATTCTCCAAATAAATAAATAGAATAATTTTGTATATTACATTCTTTAATCATCTCACAAACACCTTTATAAGGCTTTGCATGAAGATCTTTATACTCTTGTATTTTTTCCTTTTTAATTTTTATAATTTGACCATATCTTTGCACCTATCCTCCTTATAAATTGATAAAGCATTTTTATAAAATATCTTGTCCAAATCTTTAAAAATATTTCCTTCTATGATAAATTTAGCCCATTTAGCTGGAGCTATTTTTGCCACAGGATAATTACTACCAAATATAAATTTATCTTCACTAAAAACATTCTTTAAAAATGAAAAACATTGAGATATAAAATCTCTATGAATTTTTATCGTAAAATCATCTGGTACGGAAATTTTTATCCATAAATTTGGGAAATCTTTTAATTTATGTAATATTTTTTTATATTCATCAAAATAGTTAATTTTAGGACTGCCCATATGATTTAAAACTACTTTTAAATTAGGATTATCAAATAAAAACTTTTCCAATATCCAAAGTTCTTCATTTTTCATGCAAGCTTCAAAAGGTATATTAAAAACATTTAGAAGTTCTAATTTTTCTTTAAAATCTGCTTCAAATAGTCTCTTAGCACCCTTTTTACTAGTATGCATTACCTCTCTAAAAGCACATAAGTGTTCTTTGTACTTTAAATCAGCTAAACAAATAAAAATACCATGTTCTTGTTTTTGCTTTAATGCAAATAAAGCTTCTTTTTCCAAATCATCACTATTTGTTTCAACATACATCGCACCTAAAAAATCAAATTCTTTATACTCATTTTTTGCCCTTAAAAAATCATAATTTTGTTCCAATCTATTATTGCCTTTTATCCACGAAATAGGCATTTTACTTAAATCCCAAAGATGCAAATGAGAATCAAAAATTTTTTGCATTTTTAAGCCTTTATTTTAGAACCAAAAAAACCATACCATGATACATATAAAAATAATGGGGCCATAGCCAAATATCCCATGCTTGTTCCAAAATAATCATTAATTAAACCCATGATAATAGGCATAATAGCACCACCAACTACACTCATAACAAGTAAAGAACCACCTAATTTCACTTGATTAAAAGGAAGATTTTTTGTTGCAACTGCAAAAATAGTAGGAAAAGAAATGGACATAAAGAAAAATAATGCAATTAAAATAACTATACTAATAAATCCACTAGCAAAATACAAGCATACACATAAAATCACATTAATAAAAGAATACCATCCTAAAATAGTCTCACCTTTAATTTTCTTCATCAAAGGCGTAGAAAGAATACGACCTAACATAAAAGCAATTAAAGCTATCGAAAAATAATAAGCCCCTTGTTCATCTTTTAGATTTTCATTATGCTCACTAAGATAATTTATAAAAAAAGCTCCTGCACTAACTTGATTTGCTATATACAAAAATTGTGCTAGCAATCCAAAATTAAAATGTTTATGCTTAAAAACTCCAATAGGTTTTGAGGTATCTTTTTGTTCATAATCACTACTTACTGCCGATCCTTCTGGAATTTTATTCAATGCAAAAGCAATCAAGATCAAAATAACAATTGCTGCAATACCAACATACACTAGCTGGACATTACCCATATTAGCAAGTAACACAGCTTCTATTTGTTCTTTACTTGCACCTTCTTCTTGTTTTGTAATAGATAAAAACAAAGCTCCACCTATGATAGGTCCTAAAAATTGACCCAAACCATTAAAACTTTGCGCAGCATTGATTCTAAAACTAGCATTTTTCTCATCACCAAGTTTTACCATATAAGGATTAGCACTAGTTTCCAAAGAACCAATACCGCAAGCTAAAATAAAAAAAGCAAATAAAAATAAGTAAAAATTAGCTAAATTTGTAGCTGGAATAATCAATAAACAACCTATTGCATACAAGATTAACCCAAAAATAATACCAATTTTATAAGAGTATTTATTTGCTATATATCCAGCAGGTAATGCTATGATAAAATAAGCACCAAAATAAGCGAGTTGCAAAAATCCACTTTCATGTTGAGTGATATGTAAATGATTTTGAAAATTCTTATTCATCACATCAATCAGCCCATAACTAACTCCCCATAAAAAGAAAAGAGAAGTTACTAAAATAATTGCTATTTTTATATTTTTAGAGTTATTTAACATACATCATCCTTATTATTAAATTTCATCCCAATTTAGAGCTCTATCTAAATGGATATATCCACCATCAGGAGTTAAAATTTGTCCTGTTGTGTGTGAAGCAAGAGGGCTTAGTGTAAAAACTGCTGTGTTTGCTATTTCTTCTATAGTTGTAAAACGATGACCTAATGGTATGCATTTTGCTATTTTTTCATATTGAGCTTTTGGATTTGGAAAATTTGACAACCATTTTTCATAAAGAGGAGTCATAACTTCAGCCGGTGCTATAGCATTAACTCTAATATTATCTTTTGCAAAAGCGCAAGCCCATTCTCTTGTAAAACCTATTTGAGCAGCTTTTGCTGAAGCATAAGCTGAAGTTCTACCTTGTCCTGTTAAGCCGGTTTTACTTGTGATATTTAATATACTTCCTTGTTGCTTTTTAATATATGGTAAGCATTCTTTAGTCATAGTATAATAATGAAAAAGATTATTTTCATAAGATTTAATTAATTCTTCAGTTGTAGCATCTTCTATATGTAAATTATCATTTGCTCCAGCATTATTAACCAAAGCATAAATTCCACCATATATATTAACAACACTTTTAACAAGTGTTGAAATTTGTTCTGTATTTTTTAAATCTATTTGATAAAATCCATAATTTCCACAAATGTCTTTTAGCTCATCATCTTTTTCTTTAGAAATTTCACTTCTTGAAAAAATAATTGGAATCCCACCTTCTAAAGCCCATAATTTAGCAATACCATAACCAATCCCTTTAGCACCACCTGTGATGATACAAATTTTGTTTTTAATTTTTAAATCCATAATATATCCTTTTTTATTAATTTAGCAAGTTGTAGCAAGTCTCCAAACTGAAAAATCATTTTGTTCATTTAACTCTGCCTTTACCAATTCTCCATTTGAAATTCTTATGATCAAATCTATAAGCTCATCACGCACTTCTTCTTTTGTCTTAATCCCATCTATAATACTTCCTGCATTAATATCAATAGCATCATTCATATTTTCATAACAAAAAGTATTAGAACTCATTTTAATAGTAGGCACAATAGCTGAACCTGTAGGAGTACCGCGACCTGTAGTAAAAACACAAATATTTGCTCCACCTGCCACCATAGCGCTAAGTTGTTCTATATCATTACCTGGCGTATTCATAAAAGTAAGTCCTTTGGAAATTACAGGTTTAGCATAATCAATCACATCCATTAAAGTTCTAGTACCTGCTTTATAAACACAACCTAAAGACTTTTCTTCTATAGTGCTAAGCCCACCTGCAATATTTCCCGGACTAGGATTTGCTCCGCGTATATCAGCATGAAAAGATTTAACTAAATTCTCATAGCCTAAAATCTTATCATATACCTTTTTAGCTACTTCATCATTTTTTGCTCTCTTAGCAAGTATAGCTTCACACCCTATAAGCTCTGTAGTTTCTGCTAAAATTACTGCGCCACCTTCATCAATTACAAAATCACTTAAACTTCCTAAAGCAGGATTGGCACTAAGACCGCTATAACTATCGCTACCACCACATTCTGTGCCTAAAATCAAATCACTAAAATCCCCATCTGTTTTTTCCAATTTTGCAGCATTTTCAAGCATTTGATTTACTATTTTAATACCCTTTTCTATGGTATTTTTACTACCACCGCACTCTTGTATTACTAAATATTCAACCATCTTATAAGGTGTCGCTTCTTTTATTTTTTCAGCTACTATTTTCGCTTGTATTACCTCACAACCAAGTCCTACAATTAAAATACCAAAAACATTAGCATTACTCCCATGGCCTATTAAAACATCTCTAGTTTGTAAAGCATCAAATTCGAGTTGAGAACAGCCATGTTGATGATTAATATATACTGCCCCATTGCATTTTCTGGCTATATTTTCGCACACCTTATTAGCGCAATGCACGCTTGGTATAATAATGACTTTATTTCTCAAGCCAAATTTTCCATCTTCTCTTCTATAACCCATTATCTTTTTCATATTTATTCCTTATCCCCACGACCTCTAATACCTGCACTATTGTGAATATGCACCCATTCACCTTTATTAATATCACAACTTGCACTAGCTATAGCTTCTGCATATTTGATGACAACTTCATCTTTTTTTATATCTTTTAGTGCAAATTTATGTCCACTTGCAATATCATCTAAAAGTTCTATATTTTCCACGATTTCACCTTTTTTAAAATCACGCAAAGCAGTAGCGACATTATCTTTTTCATTGACTATAATATAGGCTTTCATAATTTTATACCCGTTTCTTTTTCTATAGTTTTAACAAGTTCTTTAGCTTCATTAAAACAAGTATTTAATTCTTCTTTTGTAGCATGCGATAAAGGATGGATACTTGTATTTGCAAATTCAAATCCTCTAGCTTTTAAAAGCAAAGCAAATCCCATAGGAAAAGCCATGCTCATACCAAATCTTATAGCTTTTAGTAAACTTTTTTGAATCAGCAAAGCTCTATCTATATTTTTTTCATTGATTGATTTATAAATTTCACTCATAAGTTCTGGAAAAACACCACCTATACTAGTCATAGAACCCTTTGCCCCTATCAGTAGTGCTCCTGCATAAAATTCTTCTCTTCCTACAAAAACATCAAAATCACCAGGCACTACATCTAATATATGATTTAAAAGTAAAGCATCTCCACTGCTATCTTTTATACCCACAACATTATCAAGCTTTGAAACTCTTTCTATAAATTTCAAACTTAGTGCTGGTGCAAAAAGAGGGATGTTATAAATATACAAAGGAAGCTTCACTTTAGAAGATAAATCTTTAATATATTCAAAAAGTGCATCTTCACTTAATTTATAATAATAAGGCATAGCAAGTAATAAAGCATCAAGCCCTAATTCATATGCTTTTTGCGCCAAAGTAAAAGTATTTTGATAAACTGTTGATGCAATACCTGTAATAACAGGGATATTATTTTTTGCAGCTTCTTTTGTAAGTTTCATTATTTTGATTTGCTCTTCTATACCTAAAGCTTGAGAATCTCCTGCACTACCATTACAAAATAATCCATTTAAACCTTTTGAGATACCAAATTCGCAGTATTTAATAAATTCGTTTTCATTAATATTTCCACTCATATCATATGGAGTTAATAAGGCTGGTAAAGTTCCCTTTAATATTCCCATATTTTTCCTTTCATTTTTTGTATATACAAAAATATTTTTATATACAAAAAATATAGCTAAAAATAGAAATTTTTAAAAACATCAAAATGATAAAAAAACAATACAAAAGTCTTATAAAAGTAGTTATAATCAATCATCTAAAGCAAAAACTACTAATAGAAAATATTTTTTATATTATTAAAAATGTTACTAAAAGTAAAAAATATGATAGAATTTATCTATTGAAAAAGGAGTAAAATGACACATCAACCAACATTAAGAGTTTTAAAAATTTTAGAATTATTGGGCAATAATAATCAAAAAAATACACTAAGCTCTATTGCAAAAGATTTAAATATCCCTCCAGGGACACTTTCTCCTATACTTCAAACTTTACAAGCTAAAAATTACATTAAATGTGATAAAAATAAATTTTACACATTAGATTATAAAATTTTAGAAATTAGCCGTTGTATTTCAATAAAAAATAGCGCATTAGAATTAATTAAAAAACATATGAAAAACATCAGAAACTTAACAGGACAAACATGCCAAATGGGAATATTAAAAGAAGGAAATGTATTTTATTTAGAAAAACTTGATTCGGATAATCAAATACAAATCAAGTCTTTTGTCGGTGCTTCATATCCAGCTTACGCTACATCTTTAGGAAAAGCATTACTAGAAAAGAAAACCTATAAAGAGCTTGAAAAAATTTATCCAAATCCTTTTGAGAAAATAACACCAAATACATTAAATAATCTAAAAGAGCTTTACGAAGAATTATCTTCTATCAAAGAAAATAAAATAGCATTAGAAAGTGGGGAAATGAACCCAGAAATTGAGTGTATGGCTATAGGAATTGAATACGATGAAAAAATTATAGCTGCAATTAGTATTTCATATCATATATTTTACTCAAATGCAAATTTTAAAGAAAAAAATCAAAAAATTTTACTAGAAGAAAAATACAAAATAGAACAAGATTTAAAATTATATTTTCCGGAATTAGAAAATATATATCAATAAAAATCCCTAGCTAGGGATTTTTATTCTTTTTCTTTTAATTTAAGTTTTTGCTCTTGATATAATCCTGTTCCAACAGGAATCATACGACCTAAGATTACATTTTCTTTCAGATCTTCAAGATAATCAAATTTACCTGCAATACTTGCTTCTGTTAAAACTTTCGTTGTTTCTTGGAAAGAAGCAGCTGAAATCACGCTATCACTTCCAATAGCCGCTCTTGTTACCCCAAGTAACACAGGTTCAGCCACAGCAGGCTCACCACCATATCTTAAAATTCTTTCATTTTCTTCTCTGAATTTTCTTCTTGAAACTAAATCACCCACGATGAAGTTAGTATGACCACTATCTACAATTTTAACTTGTCTTAGCATTTGTGATACGATGATTTCAATATGCTTATCAGAAATCACAACACCTTGACCGCGATAAACTTGCTGAATTTCAGAAATAAGATAATAATGTAATGCTTTTTCACCTAAAATTCTAAGTACATCATGGCTTGAAATAACTCCATCGGTTAATTTTTCACCCGCATGGATAAACTCGCCATCTCTTACTTGAATACGTTTTGATTTATCTATCAAATACTCTGCACTACTTCCATCTTCTGCTTGAATAATGATTCTTTCTTTTGATCTTAAAGGCTTATCAAATCTAACAACTCCATCAATTTCAGCTACAACGGCAGTGTTTTTTGGCTTTCTTGCTTCAAATAATTCAGATACTCTTGGAAGACCCCCGGTAATATCTTTTGATTTAGCTGCTGCCTTTGGTGTTTTAGCTAAAATATCAGCTTGCTTCACCTTATCACCATCATTTACATAAATAACAGTTTTTGGCTCTAATTGATAACGCACTACTTTGTCATTTTCACCTATGATTAACAACGCTGGACGCACTCCACTTGGTAAATACTCATTAATAACAAGCGATCTTTTACCTGTTGCTTCATCAATTTGTTCATCAGCACTATAGCCTGATTCAATATCTTCAAAATTTATAGTACCTGCAACCTCTGCAATTACGGTGTTATTATATGCATCCCATTCAGCAATGATAGTTTTATCTTCTTTGCTTGATTTTGCTATGATAGCTTTAGGATTATCCACAAAAGCACTATCATCAAATTCAATCACGGATTCTCTTGGTATATAATGTCTTTTTGCTTCTCTATCATTTTCATCAGCAATAACAACAAAAACACCTTTTTCTTTAACTACATCACCTTTTTTAAGATTTTTAATCCTATCTAAACCATCACCTTTGAGCATGTAAAATTTTAATGTGCCTTTTGCACCTGCTATAATATCTTGAGTGATAGGATCACCATCTTTTACTAGCAATTCACTAGCATAAGGAATACGATTTGGTATATTCCAACCTTCTTTGATCACTTCAACAATACTTTCATTTTCAGCTACTTCAACACCATCGCTATATGGAATATATAACTTACCTTCGATATTACCACTTACACCAGCAAGCTCATTAGCTTTTGCTAAATCATATTTTCTTAATATAAATTTAGCTTCATTGTTTTTTGCTTTAACGCTAACCACTACATCTTCATACGCATGTTCAATATGGATAGTTCCTTTAAATGGAGCTTTGATTTTTGGCTCAACAAGTAAAATAGCAGCATTGCGATGATTTGCAACGATAGTTTTACCTTGTCTATCTTCATAAGTGTTAAGATTATAAAATCTTACAAAACCTTCTTTGTGTGCTACCACTTGACGATCTTGCAAATCTGTACTAGCAGTACCACCACTATGGAAAGTTCTTAGTGTAAGCTGAGTTCCTGGTTCACCGATTGATTGAGCAGATATAATACCTACAGCTTCACCTGGCTTAACTAATTTGCCCTCACCTAGGTTAATACCATAACATTTAGAACAAACTCCTTTTTTAGCTTTACAAGTAATAGGAGTTCTAATACTTACACTCTTTACACCACTTTCAACAATTACTCTAGCTTTTTCTTCATCTATTAAAGTACCTTCTGAAAATAAAATTTCATTAGTAATAGAATCAATAATATTTTCAGCTAAAACTCTTCCTAAAATTCTTTCCTCTAAAGTTTCAATCACAACACCATCTGCTGTGATTTCATTAATTTCAACACCCTCATGTGCACCACAATCATCTATTGTAACTTTTACATTTTGTGCCACATCGATAAGCTTTCTTGTTAAATAACCTGCATTTGCTGTTTTTAATGCTGTATCCGCAAGACCTTTTCTAGCACCATGAGTTGAAATAAAATATTCAAGAACATTAAGTCCTTCACGGAAATTTGAAATAATCGGTGTTTCAATGATTGAGCCATCAGGTTTTGCCATAAGACCTCTCATCGCAGCAAGCTGTGAAATTTGAGCTGCTGAACCTCTAGCACCAGAATCTGCCATCATATAAATAGAGTTAAATCCTTCTTTATCTTTTTTAATTAACTCCATCATGTCTTTTGACAAGATATTATTAGTGCTTTTCCAAATATCGATAATCTTATTATATCTTTCACCCGAAGTAATCAAACCTAAATTATATGAATTTTGAATTTCTCTTACTTGTTTTTTAGCTTCTTCTATGCTTTTTTGCTTTTGATCAGGCACAATAATATCAGCAATTGAAATAGAAATACCTGCTTTTGTTGCATATTCAAAACCAAGATCTTTTAGTTTATCTAAAAAGCTAGCACTTACTTCAAGGCCACCCTCTTTATAAACATAATCAACCAAAGCTGCGATATCTTTTTTCTTCATGACTTTATTCCACATATTTTCAGGAACAAAATCAGGTAAGATAGACTTAATAATCAATCTACCCGCGGTTGTTGTGATTTTTCTTCCATCAACCACACTTCTAATACTTGCATGAATATCTAAAGATTTTGCTTCTAGAGCAATCATAACCTCTTCAATACCTGTGCAAATTTTATGCTCACCTTTAGCACCATCTTTTTCTAAAGATAGATAATAAATCCCCAAAACCATATCTTGAGAAGGTACAGTTACAGAACGACCACTTGCTGGAAGCAAGATATTCATAGATGAGAGCATTAATACTTTACACTCAGCTATTGCCTCTTGAGATAAAGGCACATGCACAGCCATTTGGTCACCATCAAAGTCAGCATTAAATGCCGCACACACTAATGGATGAAGTTGAATCGCTTTACCCTCTACAAGCACAGGATGAAAAGCTTGGATGGAAAGTTTATGCAAGGTTGGAGCACGGTTAAGCATTACAGGATGACCTTTAACAACCTCTTCTAAGCACTCCCAAACCTCATTAGTTTTATTTTCTATCATTTTTTTAGCTTGTTTTACGGTAGTTGCATAACCTTTTTCTTCAAGCTTAGCTAACAAATGTGGCTTAAACAATTCTAAAGCCATTTTTTTAGGTAAACCACATTGATCCATTCTAAGTTTTGGTCCAACAACAATAACACTACGACCTGAGAAATCCACCCTTTTACCAAGTAGATTTTGTCTAAAACGACCTTGTTTACCTTTGATAATTTCACTTAAAGATTTCAATGGACGCTTATTTGCACCTTTAACTGCATTTGCTCTTCTGCCATTATCAAATAAAGCATCAACTGCTTCTTGTAGCATTCTTTTTTCGTTTCTAATGATAATTTCAGGTGCATCAAGCTCCATAAGTCTTTTTAAACGCGTATTTCTATTGATAACCCTTCTATATAAATCATTCACATCAGAAACTGCAAATTTTCCACCATCTAAAGCTACCAAAGGTCTTAAATCAGGTGGTAATACAGGTAAATTTGTGATCATCATCCACTCGGGACGATTTGGTACTACTTCATCAATATTTGTATTGCTATTTAAATTACTGTTTAAGAAATTTTCTACCACTTTTAAGCGTTTGATGATAGTTTTTTTCTTTGCTTCTGAATTAGTTGCTGCAATATCTTCTTTTAATTTATTTAAAAGCTCGACAAGATCTAAATTTGCTAGTAAATCTCTAACAACTTCACCACCCATTCTAGCTTTAAATCCACTACTTTCATAGCGTTGCATTAAATTTAAATACTGCTCTTCATTTAACACATCACAAAATTCAACTTTTTTAGTATTTTCATTATCATAGTACGCATCACCTGGATTTTCTACTATATATGCTTCATAATATAATACGCGTTCTAAGTCTTTCATCTTTACGCCGAGTAAAGTACCGATACGACTTGGTAAAGAGTTCACATACCATATATGCGCTACTGGGGTAACTAGCTCAATATGCCCCATTCTTGAACGACGCACTTTAGAACTAGTAACTTCAACACCACATTTTTCACACTTAATGCCCTTAAAACGCATTTTTTTATACTTACCACAAAGACACTCATAATCTCTTACTGGTCCAAAAATTTTAGCACAAAAAAGCCCATCTCTTTCAGGCTTTAAAGTTCTATAATTAATTGTTTCTGGTTTTTTTACTTCCCCATAAGACCATGATTTGATTTTTTCAGGACTTGCAAGTCTTAATTGAAAAGCTTCAAAGTCTCTAGGTCTGCCATCTTCTTTTATTTCGATAGGTTTAAATTTACTCATTATTCTCATCCTTATCAAAAATCTCAACATCTAAAGCAAGAGATTTTAATTCATTTGTAAGTACAAAGAATGTCTCTGGAATACCTGTTGCTGGAACATTCTCGCCTTTTGTTAAAGCTTTATAAGCACTAAATCTACCCTCAACATCATCAGATTTTATGGTTAACATTTCTCTTAGAGTATGAGCTGCTCCATAAGCTTCAAGAGCCCAAACTTCCATCTCACCAAATCTTTGCCCACCAAATAATGCTTTACCACCAACTGGTTGTTGTGTTACTAAGCTATAAGGTCCAGTGCTTCTTGCGTGAACTTTTTCATCTACCAAATGGTGTAATTTAAGCATATACATACATCCAACATGCACACGCTCTGCCATTTTTTCACCAGTTCTTCCATCATAAAGTTCGCTTTTTCCATCCATAGCTATTTTAGCCATTTCAAAAAGCTTACCAAATTCTTCAACCGTTACACCTTCAAATACAGGAGTAGCAAATTTTACCCCTTTAGCCCAATCTCTAGCATAAGAAATAAGTTGCTCATCATTTAAAGTTTGTACAAATTTCTTTT
This sequence comes from Campylobacter sp. CNRCH_2016_0050h, assembly GCF_025772605.1. Lineage (NCBI taxonomy): Bacteria > Pseudomonadati > Campylobacterota > Epsilonproteobacteria > Campylobacterales > Campylobacteraceae > Campylobacter > Campylobacter sp. CNRCH_2016_0050h. The sequence goes on from NZ_JAKMSK010000015.1 coordinate 24,209, forward strand.
CTAACTCAAGTCTAGATACACTACAAATTTCAAGAATTTTTTCGCGTAATTCTTTTACAAAATCTTTTTGTTTTCTATCAAAAATTTCTTGAATTTGATCACCTAGTCTCATACCAACAATCCCTAAGTGACTTTCAAGAATTTGTCCTATATTCATACGACTTGGAACCCCTAGAGGATTTAAAGCTATATCAATAGGTCTTCCATCAGGTAAATAAGGCATATCAACTTCTGGAACGATATTAGATACAATACCTTTATTTCCATGGCGTCCTGCCATTTTATCCCCAACTTTTAATTTTCTCTTAGTCGCAATATATACTTTAACAAGTTTTACCACTCCACTTGGTAAAATATCATCTTTTTCTAAAATTTCTAATTTTTCATCATGCTCTGTTTTAAGCTTTTTCTTCTCGTTTTGGAAGTGATTTTTTAAATCATCATATTCTTTTTGTATTTCTTTAGAATAAGCTTTAACTAAAGAATTTAATGCAAAACGATTAATTTTTTCCAACTCGGTAATTTCTACCTTGGAACCTTTTTTATATTTAACACCATTTATTTCTTCGTCTGAATTTAAAGGTGATTTAGAAAGCAAAGAACATACTCTTAAAGTTTCTTCTCTGTCCATCATCAAAAGTCTATCGTGATGTTCTTTTTCAAGATTTAATTTTTCATCATCATAGGCTTTTACAGCACGAGCATCTTTTTCATAACCTTTTTTAGTAAATATTTTTACATCTACAACAACACCTTCCAATGAAGCAGTTGCATATAAAGATTTATTTACAACATGTCCTGCTTTTTCACCAAAAATAGCTCTTAGTAATCTTTCTTCAGGCGTAGGTTTTACCTCACCTTTAGGTGAAACTTTACCTACCAAAATCATACCGGGCTTTATATGAGTTCCTATTTTCGCAATACCACTCTCATCAAGATGTGCTAAATCTTCCTCTTTAACATTTGGAATATCTTTTGTAATCTCTTCAACGCCATCTTTAAGTTCTCTAGCCTCTACTTCTTTTTCATAAATATGAACACTAGTGAAAGTATCTTCGCGTAAAATTTTCTCACTAATTACAATAGCATCTTCATAATTATATCCATGCCATGGCATAAATGCGATCAAAGCATTTTTACCAATAGCAAGTTCTCCTTGATCCATACTTGGACCATCTGCAATAATTTGACCTGCTTGAATAAATTCGCCTTTTTTCACAATCGGGTGTTGAATAAAAGTTGTATTTTGGTTAGTTCTTAGATTTTTTTCCATTTTATAATGATCAATAAATGGTCCATTTTCATCTTCACCTAAAATGAAAATATTTTTATTATCAACTTTTTCTACAATACCTGCTCTTCTAGCTTTAATAGCTTCCCAAGCATCACGCGCAATGATTTTTTCCATACCAGTACCTACTATAGGTGCTTGTGCGGTTAGTAAAGGCACTGCTTGACGCTGCATGTTTGAACCCATCAGGGCCCTGTTTGCATCATCATGCTCCAAAAATGGAATCAAAGAAGCTGCAACCCCTACTATCATACCTGAACAAAGGTCAATCAAATGCACTTCTTCTCTTCTTGCTAAGATTGTTTCACCATCTTGTCTTGCTTCAACAAATTCTTCAACAATATTACCTTTTTCATCAATTTTAGTTGAAGCAGCTGCGATCACTAAACCTTCTTCTTGAGTAGCGGTTAAATAAACAATTTCATTGCTTACTTTTCCATTTTCTACTTTCTTATAAGGTGCTTCAACAAAACCTAGATCATTTACTTTAGCATAAGTTGAAAGCGTATTAATCAAACCGATATTTTGACCTTCTGGAGTTTCAACAGGACAAATTCTTCCATAATGCGTTGCATGGACATCACGCACTTCAAAACCCGCTCTTTCTTTTACTAAACCACCCTCGCCAAGCGCAGATAAACGACGCTTATGAGTTACCTCGCTTAATGGATTTGTTTGATCCATAAATTGAGACAATTGACCACCGGTAAAAAATTCCATAATTGTCACAGTAATTGTTTTAGGATTGATTAAATCATAAGGCATTACTTTATCAATATCTGCATTTAATGCGGTAAATTTATCTCTAATTGATTTTTGCATTTTAGCAAGACCCACATGAAGTTCATTAGCTAAAAGCTCTCCAATCGATCTAATACGACGATTACCTAAATGATCTCTATCATCAATATGGCCTCTACCATTTTTTACTTTAATTAAATATTTTGCAGTTTTTACTATATCTTCATTTGTTAAAACTGTAACATATTCAGGTGTATCTAATCCTAGTTTATGATTCATTTTCATACGACCAACTTTTGTTAGATCATATCTTTCAGGATTAAAAAATAAATCATTTACAAAAGCTTTTGCGGCATCTTTTACTACAGGCTCGCCTGGTCTCATTACTTTATAAATTCTAATAGCTGCTAAATCATTTTCATCTTCTATATTTTCAGTTTGTTTTAATAATTTTAAAGTCTCATTATCTTGAATGAAAGAATTAATAATAGCAGCATCAACTCCATTTGCTAAGTCATTTGCAATATCAAATTGTTTTTCTTCTTTAATTTTAGCTAATTTTCCCTCATCTAATAGCGTTAAAGAATCAAACAAAACCTCACCGGTTTCTTTATTAATAATAGGGTTAGCTAAATATCTATTTGTTAAAATTTCAATTGGATATTCAACCCATTTAACACCGTCTTTTATAAGTTGCTCAGCTTTTTTCTTTGTCATTCTTTTACCGGCTTGATGTACAACATTGCCTTTTTCATCTTTTAAGTCATATTCGACTCTATCTAAAAAGTCATTTGGATTAAATTCAGTTAAAAATTTATCTTTTTTAACATGAATAGTTTGTATAGGGTAAAATAATTTTATAATATCTTGCTTTTTATAACCAAGTGCTCTAAATAAAATAGTAATAGGCACTTTCCTTCTTTTATTAATACGCACATAAAGCACATCTTTTGCATCATACTCAAAATAAAGCCAAGAACCACGATCTGGTATAATTTGAGCTGTATATACTAACTTATTTGCAACAGTAGAACTTTCTTCTTCTTTAAAAATAACACCTGGACTTCTATGAAGTTGATTTACAACAACTCTTTCAACCCCATTAATTATAAAAGAAATTCTATCTGTCATTAAAGGAATTTCTCTAATATAAATTTCTTGTTCTTTGATATCTTTTATACCGATTTTTTCACCCGTTTTTTCATCTTTTTCATGTAAAGTTAAACGGATTTTCATTTTCAAATTTACAGAATAAGTTAAACCTCTTTCCATGCACTCTCTAATGGTGTATTTAGGTTTACCTACTTCACTACTTACATATTCTAAACTTAATCTATTTTGCGGATCATGGATTGGAAAGATAGATTTGAAAACTTTTTCAATTCCACTTTCTGAATTTTTTGCATCTAAATTTAAAAAATAATCAAAACTCTTTTTTTGTAATTGTAATAAATTTGGAATGTCTATTTGTTGTGGAACATTCGAGAAGTCTATTCTTAAACGATTTCCTGATTGTGAATTTAACATATTATTATACCCCATGGTAAAAGTATTGAAAGAAAGAATCCTTATTAAAGGAAAACAAGAAAGGATATAAAATCCTTTCTTTTAAAAATAAAAAATTATTTAAGTTCAACCTTAGCGCCAGCTTCTTCAAGTTGTTTTTTAGCTTCTTCAGCTTCAGCTTTACTAACACCTTCTTTAAGAACTGATGGAGTTTGCTCAACTGCATCTTTTGCTTCTTTTAATCCAAGACCAGTTAAAGCACGAACAACTTTAATTACATTAATTTTTTTATCGCCACCATCTTGTAATACAATATCAAATTCAGTTTTTTCTTCAGCAGCACCGCCAGCAGCACCCGCAACAGCAGCACCCGCAACCATAACTGGAGCAGCAGAAACACCAAATTTTTCTTCAAATTCTTTTACTAATTCTGAAAGCTCAAGAACACTTAGGTTAGAAATAAATTCTAATACATCTTCTTTAGTAATTGCCATTTTTTATCCTTTTTATAATTTTATTCAGCTTCTTTTTTTTCTTTTAATGCATTTAATCCAATTGTAAAATTGGTGATTGGTGCATTCCAAACTTGCAAAAGCATAGCAAGTAATTCATTACGAGAAGGCATTTTAGCTAAAGCTTTAACTTTATCTACAGAAGCAACTTCGCCTTCGATAAATGCAGTTTTGATCTCAAATGCTTGATTAGCTTCGCTAAATTTATCAGCAACTTTTGAAACATTTAATTGGTCTTCACCCCAAAGATAAATATTAGTATCTTTAAGTTCCATTCCATCTTTGCCGGCATTTTTAAGAGCAATACTTGCTAAAGTATTTTTAATAATTTGAACTTTAACATCCATTTCTCTCGCATTATTTCTTAACTCTTCAAGTTTTTTAGTATTTAAACCCTTATAGTTACAAACTACAACAGCCTCACTAACTTTAAAACCTTCTTCAAGTTTAGAAACAAGTTCAACTTTTTGGCTTTTAGTCATCTTTACTCCTTTCCGACCGGTGATTTCAAGCAGAGCAGAAAAATCTAATTAAGTCCTAGGACCTCGGCTATCTCCAATCTAAGATAAAAATTAGATAAAATAAAAGTTATTATCTTATCTAATTTTTATTAATGAGAGTAAAACTCTCATTAATTTTATTTTGTATCAAGTAATTCTTGAGTATCAAGAGAAAGAGAAGGACTCATAGTTAAAGAAAGACTAGCATTTTTAATATATCTTCCTTTTGCAGCAGCTGGCTTGTGTTTATTAATAGCTTTTACAAATGCTGTCATATTTTCTTTTAATTGTTCTTGAGTAAAGCTAACTTTACCTAAACCTGCATGGATATTTCCTTGCTTATCAACACGGAAGTTAACTTGACCATTTTTAGCATTATTCACAGCTTGTGCAACATCCATTGTCACAGTACCTGTCTTAGGATTTGGCATTAAACCTTTAGGTCCTAAAATACGACCTACTTTACCAACTAAACCCATCAAATTTGGAGTAGCAATTAAAACATCAAAATTCATATTTCCTTTTTGAATTTCTTCTACTAAATCATCACTACCAACTATATCAGCACCTGCATTTTTTGCCTCATCAGCTTTTGCATCTTTTGCTATAACAGCAACACGCACTTTTTTACCTGTACCACAAGGTAAAACTACACTACCTCTTACCATCTGATCTGCATGTCTTGGATCAACATTTAATTTTAAAGCAATTTCAACTGTTTCATCAAATTTAGCAGATGCAAGAGTTTTAACTGTGCTTATTGCTTCATCCATTAAGTAATTTTTATTTGAATCTATTTTTTTTAATAATTCTGTAAATCTTTTAGTATTTTTTGACATTAATTTTTCTCCGCATTTTATATAAAGTGCTACCGCCTTTTTAAACTCTTGGCGGTAAAGAGTATTAATCTACGATTTCAACACCCATAGAACGAGCAGAACCCATAATAATCTTAGCAGCTTGCTCTCTATCTTTTGTGTTCATATCAGCTATTTTTTTATCAACAATTTCTAAAACTTGTGCTTTGGTTAACTTACCTACTTTATTTTTTAAAGGATTATCCGCACCTTTAGAAATACCTGCAGCTTTTTTGATTAAATCAGTAGCTGGTGGTTGTTTTGTGATAAATGTAAAGCTTTTATCTGCATAAACAGTAATAACAACTGGAATATTAAAGCCAGCCATATCTTTTGTTCTTTCATTAAATGCCTTACAAAATTCCATAATATTAACACCTTGTTGACCCAAAGCAGGACCAACTGGAGGTGATGGATTAGCCTTAGTAGCAGCTATTTGTAATTTTATTTCTCCTACGACTTTTTTAGCCATAACCTTACTCCTTTACTTGCTATATTATCAAACTATTTTTTCAACTTGAGAGTATAAGATCTCTACTGGAGTTGATCTGCCAAATATTGAAACATTTAGTTTTAAAACCCCTCTAACCATATCATATTCTTCTACAATACCAACAAAGTTTGCAAAAGGACCTTCGGTTATTCTTACACTTTCTTCTTTATCAAATGAAATTTTAGGTTTAGGTGCTGCTTTATTTTTCACCTTTTCTAAAATAAGATTGATATCTTTTTCACTTAATGGGGTTGGTTTTTTACTTTCCCCTATAAAACGACCAACTTTTGGCAAAGATTGAATTTTATGCCAAAGTTCTGTTGATAAGTCAATATTGGCAAATACATAGCCTGAATACAAACTTCTTTCGCTTATTTTTTCTTTACCATTTTTAAATTCAATCACATCTTCAGTTGGAACAATTACTTCTAGCAATTGCTCTTGAATTCCATGATCTCTAACTAAATTTTCTATGGCTCTTTTTACAGCCATTTCACTACCTGCATAAGTTTGAATTGCATACCATTTATGATTCATTATTTTATCCTATAATCTTAGATAATGAAAATGACATAATCAAGTCAACCAATGCTAAAAATAATGAAACAACAGTAACAACTACAAAAACAGTAATATAAGCATTTCTAACTTGCTCTTTCAAAGGCCAAATAACTTTTGATAATTCAGCTTTTGACAATTTAAAATAAGTTATTAGTTTTTCCATATTTAACCTTATTTTGTGGCAGGGCAAGAGGGATTCGAACCCCCAACCATCGGATTTGGAATCCGGCGCTCTACCGTTAGAGCTATTGCCCTAAGGGCTTTTATATAAAAGCCTTAACTTTTTAATTTAACTTCTTTATGAACTGTATGTTTTTTTAATCTTGGGCAATATTTTTTTAATTCTAATTTTTCAGTTGTATTTTTACTATTTTTAAAAGTACTGTAATTAATATCACCGCACTCTTCACATTTCAAGCCAACTTTAATTCTCATTTTTATTCCTTAAGAAGCGAGATAAAATCTCGCTTATGATTATTTAATAATTTTAGATACAACACCTGAACCAACAGTACGGCCACCTTCACGGATAGCAAAACGAGTACCTTCTTCAAGTGCAACTGGTGCAATAAGGCTTACAGTAATTCTAACATTTTCACCTGGCATAACCATTTCAACGCCTTCTGCAAGTTGGATAGAACCAGTAACATCCGTTGTTCTTACATAGAACTGTGGTCTATAGTTATTAAAGAATGGAGTATGACGACCACCTTCATCTTTATTTAAAATATAAACTTCTGCTTCAAAGTCAGTATGTGGAGTAATTGATTTTGGCTTAGCAAGAACCATACCACGAAGAACATCTTCTTTTTTAGTACCACGTAGAAGAACACCTACATTATCACCTGCTTCACCTTGATCCATTTCTTTTCTAAACATTTCAACACCAGTTACTGTAGTGCTTTGTGTTTCTCTAATACCAACTATTTCAATAGTATCACCAACTTTAACAACACCTTTTTCAATTCTACCAGTAACAACTGTACCACGACCTGAAATTGAGAATACGTCTTCGATTGGCATTAAGAAATCTTTATCTGTATCACGAGCTGGAGTTGGAATATACTCATCAACTGCTGCCATAAGATCTAAGATTTTTTTAGACCATTCACCATCTTGTCCGGCTTTTGCTTCTTCAAGAGCTTGTAAAGCAGAACCTGAAATAATTGGAGTATCATCTCCTGGGAAGTCATAAGAACTTAATAGTTCTCTAATTTCCATTTCAACTAATTCTAATAATTCAGCATCATCAACCATATCAGCTTTATTCATGAAAACAACGATATATGGTACACCTACTTGGCGAGAAAGTAAGATGTGCTCTCTAGTTTGTGGCATTGGACCATCTGCAGCAGAAACAACAAGAATAGCACCGTCCATTTGAGCAGCACCAGTAATCATATTTTTAACATAGTCAGCGTGACCTGGGCAGTCTACGTGAGCATAGTGACGATTTTCTGTTTCATACTCAATGTGAGAAGTTGCAATAGTAATACCACGCTCTTTTTCTTCAGGAGCATTGTCGATATTATCATAATCTTTAAGCTCAGCCAAACCTCTTCTTGAAAGAACAGCAGAGATAGCAGCTGTTAAAGTAGTTTTACCGTGGTCAACATGACCAATAGTACCAATATTTACGTGAGGCTTATTACGTGAAAATTTTTCTTTAGCCATCTTTTTCCTCCATATAAAATTTACAAACAAATACTAATTTATGTTTTATAATCTTTTGAAATCAATGGAGCTCATAGCGGGACTTGAACCCGCGACCTCTCCCTTACCAAGGGAGTGCTCTACCTCTGAGCCATACGAGCGCTCAGAAAAATTAAAAACATAAATTATAAAATTTTGGAAATTGAAACTGCTAGAAATTCTTAATTTAAAAACAGCTCCCAGTTTCACTCTACCAAAATTAGGTTGGAGCGGGAAACGGGACTCGAACCCGCGACCCTCAGCTTGGAAGGCTGATGCTCTAGCCAACTGAGCTACTCCCGCAAAGCAATGGTGGTGAGTCGTGGATTCGAACCACGGAAGGCGAAAGCCAGCAGATTTACAGTCTGCCCTCGTTGGCCACTTGAGTAACTCACCATGATAAAAATGCTTTTTATTTCTGGTCAAACACTGCCATCAACAATGGAGCTGGTTAAGGGACTTGAACCCCCGACCTGCTGCTTACAAGGCAGCTGCTCTACCAACTGAGCTAAACCAGCAAAAAATAAAGTTGAATTATAATGTAATTTTAAATTAATGTCAAGTGTTTTAAATAATTTTATATAATTTTTAAAAAATAAAGGATTGATTATGAAAATTTTATTTTCACCTAGCGAAAGCAAAAATAAAATAAATACGCAAGATTATATAAATAAAAACTCTTTTGTTTTTAGTAATTTATATAGTAAAAGACTTGAGGTACTTACAAAATATAAAAATCATATAAATCAATGCAATGAAGTTGAACTTGAAAAATTTTTTGGTATAAAAGATGCAAGTGAAATAGAAGAATTAACTCATGATATTTTAACAAAAGAAACAAACAAAGCTATTCAAAGATATAATGGAGTTGCTTTTGATCATTTAGACTATGAAAATTTAAGCGAGAATTCAAGAAAATACATAGATGAGAATGTTTTGATATTTTCTAATCTTTTTGGTCCTATTTTAGCAAAAGATTTAATACCTTATTACAAATTAAAACAAGGAGAGAAAATTAAAGAATTTAATATAGAAAAATATTACAAAGATAGTTTCTCTGATGAACTCGATAAATTTTTAGAAAATGAATTAGTCATTGATCTTAGAGCTAAATTTTATGAAAAATTTTATACTATTAAAAAGCCTTTTTTAACTTTTACC
>NZ_JAKMSK010000016.1:0-25513 GCF_025772605.1 Campylobacter sp. CNRCH_2016_0050h
AAATTGATTAAAATACAATATAATTATATTATATGATTTTGAGAAAGGAATTTCATGACTCTTATTATTGAAAATGTCAGTGAAGATTTTTTGCCTGCATTTAAAGGTTTAGCTAAAAGTATAAATGCTAAATGTAAAGTTTCTAAACCTAAACTAAGTAGTTTTGAAAATAAGATATTAAATGCAAGCAAAGAGCTTAGTAAGGAAAAAAAAGATAACACTGCATTAAGCTTTAATTCACATCAAGATTTTGTGAAAGCTTATCAAGATGGCAAAATATAAAATTTATTATCATAAAGATTTTATAAAAGCCTATAAAAAAATAAGTAACGAAGAGCGTAAAATAACAGATAAAGTTATTATAAAGCTTTCTAACGATGAAATTTTAGAACCAAAATATAAAGATCATCAACTAAAAGGTGCATTAAAAGATTTTAGAGAGTGTCATATAAAGTCTAATTTATTATTGATTTATCAAAAACATGATAATGAATTAGAATTAAATATTTTAAAACTAGGCAGTCATAGTAAATTATTTAAAAAATACTGAAAAAAATAATATCAAAACAACTCAAAAATTAAAAAATACAATTTTAATCTACACCCCCCCCCTAAGGCTAATAAAAACAACAGCTTTTATCTTACAAAAAATATTTTTTATCTTCCCAATATTAATTTTAAAGTTAAAATTAACAAATTAAATTATAAAACAGAATAAATACTAATATATCAATATTTAATGCTTATAAAAAAGACTTTATAAAGGACTTTTGTGGGATATATAAAGCACCTTTAGGGGCGAAATAAAGCACTTTTTTGGTAGATTTTAAGCAAAAAATAATAAAAAAGAAAAAATGGACTTTATAAAGGACATTTAGGGGATATATAAAGGACTTTTATGTGTAAAAAATACGCTTAAAAAGCACTTAAAATAAACTTTATAAAGAACAAAAATGTAAAATATAAAAAATCCTTGCAAGATACTATAAAATAGGCATTTAAAAGCACTAAAAAACTTGATTTTTATTGTAAATTTTGGTATAATTTTAATATTAAATGTAAAGGAATTTAAATGTCAAATGAAATAAGATTAGAGAACATAAAAAGATTACAAAAAATTGCAAATGAGATTAATTTAATTTATCAGCAAATCAAAGATGAGAATGTATTAAAAACATTGCACGATGAAAATGCACAAAGATTTATTTTTGTTTCTCTAATTAAAATCAGTGAAAGCTTTAAAAAAATCAAAGAAAGTGCTGATGATGAAATCTTATCTTTATTTGACAAAAAAGATTTAAAAAGAATAAATGATACTAGAAATTTCGCAGCTCACGATAATGAGGAAATTAGATTAAGTGCTGTTGCTAATGTAATTAAGTATGATTTATTTAGAGTTAAAAGAAGTATAAATATATATATGGGAAAATTAGAAAATCAAAAACAAGAGATTATGGAAAATGTGGTAAGGAAAAAAGGAAATACAAATCCTTTTAAAGAGTTATTATATACACTATTACTTTTTGGTTCTATCGCTATGGTGTTTTGTTTTAATATTTTACATATTATTGATAATATTGATGGATATACAAAAATTATCTTATCTGTAAGTTGTGTTTTAATAGAATTGATATTTCTTTATTTTTATAAGGAAAATACTTCTGTGAAAATATTCGTATCTTTTTTAATTCTATTTTTACCAATTAGAAATATTGTTCTTTACACTACTTCATACGATATTTATTATTTATTTTTATTATTCTTTGTTTTATTTTTTATTGGCGTTTTAGCAATTGAAATGCGCAGACTTAAAAAAGAAAAATATTTTAAACAAACCAACGAGGAATATGAAAACTACTACAAAGATGATAAATTTACCTTCATCGATGATGATCTTGCTCTGGTGAATGGGACAGGTATTTACGAGAGATAAAAAAGGAATTAAATTCCTTTTTTATCGCCTAAGCCAAAATGCAATATTTTATCTGCGGTTTCCAACTTACCTCCAACTTCTTTATTAATATTTGAACCACTAGCAACTTCTTTAATATCTTTAGCATTTGGCATATTAGAATTACTTCTCATATCTTTTGCCCTAGAATCAACCTGTTCTTGATTTAGATTATGATTTAATAAAGTATTACCACCTACATTTGTAAATTCTTTATTTAAAGCATTAGGACTTGCTATTGTGTTTTCTCCTACATTACTACCTGCTCCATATTGAGAAGCATAATTTGAAATTAAAGCAGGATGTTTAATATTGGCTGAAAATATACTACACTAGTAATTTATTCAGCATATTTATTTCTTTTTTAATCAGTGTCTTAATTTCATCTTTTAACATAGCCACCAAAACTTTTATTTCAAATTCTTGCTAAATCTAAAAACAATACTTCTTTTGAGACTAAAAACATCTTTATGTGCTAATATAAAACTCTTGAATATACATATTTAAAAGAATTTAGGTGGTTGTGATGCACAATTTTTGTTTAAGTTTTCTGTGGGAATGAATTAGAACTACCGATGTTTTGATTAAATACAATAGACAACATATTCTCTTCTTTATCAATAACTACCTTGGGGAAAATAGACATTAATCTAATGGTTTCATTTTTAAAACTGCACAGTTAATAATACCAAGTCATAATCACAATAATCTTCTTTAGAGAATATGTCTTCATTAATTCTATTATTTTTATTAAATGCTGGATAGTCGCTATAGCCGCATCAAGAATTCTAGTTTGCAATAATAACATAGAGCGTTTTTTGGTGATCATTGTAATGAATTCATTATGCTTATTAACAATAAAATTATCTAACAAAAAACTTTTGGAATTATTTAAAGTAAAACCGCTAAGCAAGGTAAAGTAAAAGTATAGCCAAGCTTTATCTTAAATAATCTATAAAATCAAGGTTTTTAATATATTAATACACTTATTTGAAAAAAATCCACAATAAATAAGGAAATACTTATTTTACAGCTTTAATTCCTTTATAATTTCCTTACTCCAAATGCTTGTAGACATTTACAAATTCAAAAAACTTATATAATTGTTGCTTATGAATATTATAACGAAATCTTTATTTATAGAAAAATATGAGCTAAATTAAATCTATTTGCCGACTTAATTTAGCTTATCTAAAGAACAAAGCTTCTTTTTTAAAGCTTTAACCGCTGATCAACTTCACTATATTTTTGGCATAGCCGTCATTAACTACATTAAAATTACTATCTTTAATTTTCTTTTTAGTTGTTGGATGGTGAGGCATATATAATACAATCAAAATACAAATTACACCAAGCTCTCCATATTGTCGTTTAATATGGCCTAACTTCTCTATATGTTCTGCTTTTACGGCGCCACTTTTACATTCTATAGCAAAAAGTTTATATCCATCTGTAAATAATATATCAAACTCTTGATAATCTCTATGTCGATATTTTGTAAGGGTTTTATTTCTTAACTTTGTATTTATCTGCAAATCATAAATAATACCTTGTTCAACCAATGGCAAAAGCTCTAAGTAGACATATTCTTCAAACCATCCACCTATAATATAAGTAACAAGCTCATCCACATCTCCATTTATAGTTACACTTTGATGTTTATCTTTCAATATTAAATTTTTATTATTCAAACTAACACACAAAGAACCAATTTGGATATCAAAATTTTTACTTTTAAATGTCTTAAAGTCTATATATTCGTGCAATCTTTTATATAACTCACGTATTTTATCTTTATTGTCAAATAATAGGCGAGTTGCACCTATCTTACTTTTTATTTTATTCATATCAGTATCTTGTATAATTTCTAGTCCTTGTGTGTTAGCTTTTAAAAAATCACTTACCCTAGATAGTGGCCGTATCCTTTCTTTTAATATATTGTCATTTAATGAATATAGATTCTGATTCGTATCTATATAAAATGCTTTCTTTTTCAGTTCTGTTGCTACGCTTAATCCAGCCAAAAGCATAATTTTTGTGCCTCCTGTTAGATTAAAAGCTATCTTTTTGCTCATTAAATTATGTTTTTCTATAAAATCCTTTATTCTATTTTTAATTTCTTGGAGATTAAAAACATCTACCTCAATATTATAAATTTTAGCATTTTGTGTAAACTTTTGCGCTACACCGATTATTTCTTTATGATCTTTTCCGTGTATCAGAATACACATTGTATTATCCTCAGCATTTAACCCTCTTAATGCCCATACAAGTGGCATTTTTTCATTTCCACAAGTATGAAAGATACAATCATATTTGCCTATGCTTTTAATAATCTCTCTAAGACGACTTTTAATAATCTCTTTATTCCACCAAGATGGGAGCGAGATAATAAAATCGGTATCAAAATGTTCTGCTACTCCAACATCTTTTCTGCATTTATTTTCTCTATCCCACACATAATGTCTATGCCTTATTGGGTTTATAGGCGCATTTTGATCCAATAAATCATTATAAATTCTCCAATCCTTTATATTACGCTCCAGAATATCTTGCGAGACATTATGCGCAGAAGGATTTTGCACTGTTACTTTTTGTGTTTCCATGTGCTCTTCTAAACTCTTTGGCTCTATGTTTAAAAAAACTATCTTGTAGCCATACAATCTAGCCAAGTCTGTATAGGCTTTGCACTGCCAAGGTAGCAAATTTGTATTATCGCAAACTACAATTTTTACACTCATTATCAGACTCTCTTTGAAATTCTCCAAATTCTCTTTATGATAATCGTTGAGTTTTGCTATGTCAAAGACATATTTATCTCCAACCATGAAAAATTCATCTGTAGAGTGAACCCTAAAATCACTTTTTGTATCTATACCGCATTCATCTAAGGTATCCTCTATGGTTTTTAGAGCTGTAGTCTTACCACTACCTGGCACAGCTCTATTAATAATTACAAGTTTAGGCTTCATCATTTACCCCTGCTATTTTTATTGAGTTAATATTTTCGCCATTAATAAATGACAATAAAGCATAAATTAAATCTGGCATTTCTTTATACTTGCTAGGTTTTTCTTCTAATTCTAATTTTAGATAACTTTTTAGATTGACTTGTCTATCTTTTATTAACTGATTAAGTTCTAATAATTTTTGTATTAAACATCTAGCATTCTTATCACTAGGATTAAGTATATTGAAACCTTTTTCGCGAAGTCGTAATAACGATAATAGCACTTCAAGTGTATTTACCAAAAATGGTTTTACTGACAACACCTTGCTATTTTTTGATTTATATAATAAATTTTTAATGCTGATATACTCTATTGATTTTTTAATTAATTTATATGCCATGCTACTATTTATTTCAAACACTAAATCTTTACTTCGCCATAAACTAATAGCAAGTATGCTAATTTGTTTTTCAAATTTATCATTAATTACTGAATCTAATATTTCTTTCTGCCAAGGTAGTGTGGCATCGCCTATGGCATACGCTAGAGCCCTATGGTTTTTAATATTATAATCCAATAGATACTCTCCAATAGGTGAACAATCATGTAAGATACTGCAAAAAAATACAAACTCATCTTTTAATTCTTTATTGTTCATATCCTTAAGTTTATCTTTCATAAAATCTATAAAGTTTCTGATTGCATCGCAAAAAGAACTTGGCATATCACCATCTCTTAAAGAATGACCATTAAAAATGCTAATCATAGGAAAACGAGTATTATACAAAATCTTAGCAGCTATTTCATCTGTTTTCAAAGATAAATGTTCAAGAGATATGGATTCACCTCTATATTTATTATTATCAGTTTCATATCTTATTAAAAATATAATATCACCTTCATTAATATTATTCCAATCTACTTTATTAATAAATTTATCTTTGTGACAAAAAATCTCATTACCTAAATCATCTTTAGCAAAACAAAAGTATTTGTTTTTATTAATATGATAAACTGTAGCTCTCACTTTTTCTTTTTGCGTAAACTCTTTTTGTATTTTTTCAATACTTGTTTCTATCCAATTAAACAAATCATTCTCACCATCACCATCTTTCTTAGGATAATGTTGTAACTCATAAATACTTTTAACAAGTGGATATGGTGGATATATATTAGACATATCTTTTCGTATTTGCTTCATTACACCCTTGTGCCATTTTGCTTGCATTTGCTGTAAATTTCCATCAAGTGGTCTAAAAATAAGCGTATAAATGTTTTCATCATCATAGCTATATTGCAAAGTTAGTCTACATCTTACTTCTTCTTTAAATGGCATCATATCAGATTCTAAAACCATGGAATAATTTATATTTTTGTCTTCTAGAAATAATGGAGCAATTATTTTTTCTGCATTCGCAGGAATAATAAATTGATCTTTTATGCAAATTTCATTTTTAAAATCTAACTCATCATTATCATTAACTAAATTAAATTTTTCTTCTTTAATACCATCACTAACACCCATATCCAGTTTTGGTAATTTTTCCCCCCATAATATAAAACCATTTTCTTTTTGTTCTATTAGCTCTTTATAGTACTCTAAATTTTCTTTTGGATCATCTTGTATAATCTTTATATCTGATTTGAATAAATCATGAGAGTTTTTATAAAGTAGCTTTACTTCATGTATATCATTATTTACTTCTTCTTTTGGTAATTTGGATATATCATAAATTCTATTATTTTTATAATACTTAATATCATTTTGAACTAACGCTTTTACTCCATTTTGTAGACACTTTTTTAATAGTTTTTGCACAATTTCATCTTTATTCTTGATGTTATTTTTATATTGTTTACTAGGATATTTTTCTAAGTATAATCCTTTGCTTTTACTTTCTTTTAACTCATCCTTATACCGCACTAAAATTGGTGTCACATAAATCTCTTCCATATTATTTTTTTGAAAATATAATAATGTATCTTTCTCTTTTAATTCTCCATTAAATAACATTTTAGCAGCTGCTAAAATAGATTTATTAATAAAAAAAGCTTGATTAAAATATGCTCTTATGCTTCTGTGCTTATCATTAAAATCAAATACATTAATATAATCAGGTAAAATATAATAAAGTATATTAGATTCGCCTACAAATTCTTTAATATCATGCAAAAATACATTAAATACTTCACTATTTTTTAACAATAAACTTTCTGCTAATGTATAAAATGGATTATTCATATCAATTATCTTTGTATGATTAGCATTAATTATTTTGTTATTAATTTTTTGCTTTAACAATAATGGCATAGCAATGTGTTTTGAATTCACATAAAGCATCGGATAAAGCCTAAAAATATCTATAAATATTTTACTCTTACTGCTATTGATTTTATCCGGTGGTGGCACAATGTGCTTTAATGCATTATTTGTTTCTATAAAATTCAAACATTTATTTTTAAAACTTTTTAAATCATTCTCACTATTTAGATATTTCTCTATATCACAATCTAATAGCCATTTAGTTTCAAAGTGCACACTATAATCTTTTTGACTATAACTTAAATCGCTTGGCAAAATTCTTACATTTGTATTTTTATGCAACAACGATAAAGCAATAAATTTTTTTAGATTTTCTCTAGTAATATTTACATTCCTTTTAAAAGATTGAAAATCGCTCATTACATGTTCTAAATGATTAAGCCATTTATATATTTTATAAAATTTTGCATAATGCTTGTGATGTAGTAAAATATTATTAGGGGTAATTTGTGCTTTATGATTAACTTCATTGAGATTATTTCTAATAAATTGTACTATTTTATTACGCAACCCTTCATCAAACTCCCGAAATTCAGCTATTGCCACCAATCGCATCAGTACTATTTTTAATACACGATTCTCGGGATTATCTCTAAAACCATATCGCTTCACACCTAGCACTTTGCCTTGAGCTAGTTTTTGTTGTATAGTAATACCATTTTGTCTAGCTATCCATCCTATACTTTTACTATCTAGCTCTTTGGCTCTAGATATCGGCATTACCACATGCGTACGCCTTATCTGCGATGATATGCACTGCGAGATATGCCAAAATGAATCTTCAAACATATCTAGTATATAAAACAAATCATCATAATTTTTAAAATCATAATTCTGCACTCGCTCTAAAAAACCAAATAAATCACTCTCATTAAAACTTGCTATGCTTTTATCAAAGCCAATGGCAAAGTTTAAAAGACTTATTGTTTCTAAAAGTACTTTATTCTCAGGTTTATAAAGCTTAGAGAGATTATTCATTTTATGCCTTTTTATCCTCTGTTGATTTTAATTCTCTTGTGAATCTAAATAGTAAGCGCTATTAAATTTAAATTGCCCATAGGGATTACTCATTGCATACTTAAAATCTTTTTCTAGGTTTGGCACTTCTTTTAGAATAATATCATTAATTTCATCAAGCACTTTTTTCTCCTCACCATGCAACTCCATACCTCTTAGTTTTGGCATAATTTTTTGGACTATTGAATCTTCAAACGCTATCTTTAACACTTTTTCTCTATCATCTATAAGCGGATAATGAAGCATATAAGCTTCCATAGATTGCCACACTCTATGCCCTATCGCCCTATGAGCTTTAGCTAGCTTTTCGTTAATCTTTTCTGCAATTCCTTTATATTTTGTTAAATTAATATTTTTTTGAGTTTTACTAACCCAGCTTTCCCAGGTAGTCTTTGGTAGCCATTTAAATTCGCAAATATCATTTAGTTTTTTTAGCTCTAAACGACTAACTAGTTCTTTTGGACGTGGGAAATTAAGACAAAATGCTCTATCTAGCACTTTATCGCTTAAACTCTTTGTTGTTTCATCTTCATTCATCGTCCCAACCCACAATAAATTTGAATCTAGTTCTATTGGCATAGTTAATCCAGCACCAATAGGTATATCTAAATTTACATTATCGCTTCCTCTTTTTGTTTCAAATTTACTTAAAAATTCTGCAAAATATAATTCAATATGTGCCAAATTTAACTCATCAAGCAAGATGAGATTCATAGATTCTTTTAACCCATAAGGATTTGGTGCATTTTCATCTTCTTGCTTTGATTTTATAGAAGTTTGCACCAAAAATTTAAAAAGATTTGTTGCATCAAATTTGCCCTCAATAGTATTATAAAAACCCACCATAGAAGCAGGACTATCCCAAGTAGGTTGCACAGCCTCGCTCAAAAAGTTAAACCCACCAAAATAAGCATAAAGCTTTGGTAATTCAGATTTTCCAGTACCACTTACACCGCTTAAAACACTAAGTGGTGACATAGAAGCCGTTTTTAGCATGGTATGGAAAGCATATAAAAGTCGCTGTGGATATTCCACACCATATTTTTTCATATTAGATTCAATATACTCTAACCATTTAAGCTCATCATTCTCTTTGTTTTTATTTTCGCTATTGAGTTGTATTTCAAGTGCATAATCTTGCTTGATTGCTTCTTCACGTTTTATCTGCTCTTCTTTACCCATAAACTGGCTTTGCAATTGCTTTAATCTATCATCCGCTTTTTCATATTCCTTTTTATAATAATCTTGCTCTCTTAGTTGTTCTCTTAAGTTTCTGAGCTCTATCTTGAGTATATTGAGTTCTGATTCAAGTCTATTATACTCTTCTATTTTATCAAGCTGTTCGTTATAAAATTGCTCTTTTTTATTAGCTCGCTCTTGAATCGCATTGATTCTTTCTTCTCTATCGTCTTCTACCTGTTTTAATCTCGCTTCTAGTCTTTTTCGTTCTTGTTCAAGTTCATTTTTTTCGCTAATTAAGTCTCTATCTTTAAAGCGTTCATATTCTCTATAGCTCTCTACTAACATATTGTATTCATTTAGTAATTTTTCGTTTTCTTCCTTTTCATTTTTAAGTTTATTTTGTAGAAAATCTATTGTTGCTTGTACCTTATCTTGCGATCTCTCAAATTCCTTTTGTTTGCTGACTTCAAATGCTTTTTTCTCTGCATTTAAATTTATTCGCTCTACTTGTATCTGTTCTTTTTGTTCTGCAAGTTGTTCTCTTTCTTGCTCTAGTAAATCTATTTTTTCTTTAAATTTTTCATCAAATTCAGTGTCCAATTTGCTAACAAGTTCTGCTTTTTTCCCTCTCATTTCTTCTTTCAGTTTTTTTTCATATACTTCTTCTAGCTCTTTTTTAGCATTATCAATTTCTAGCGTTTTAAGCTCTAATTCCTGCTCTTTTTTCTTAAGTATTATTTCTTTTACGTGATAGTCTTTATGTTTGTTGAGTAAGATTTCTTGCTCTTTTTGAACTGCTTGTGTTTGTTTTTCTATTGCCTGATTTACTCGTACATTAAACTCCGAATTGACCTTATCTTCTATCTCTTGTTTATAGGTTTCTTTTTCACTCTCTAAGGCTTCTTGCTCTTTTTTTAACTTTTCTTGTTGTTCTTTTAATCTAATAGAAAATTCATTTAGTTTTTGTTTTCTTGTTTCTTGCTCTTGTTCTCTTTTGCTGAGTTCGTTTTCTCTTTGTTCTAATTCTTGCTTTTCCATAATCATCTCCTTCAAATGTGATAAATAATCTTAACGATAAAGTTAATAATGTTTTCATGTAGCTTTTTCAGCTCATCTACGCTTGTTTTTTTGATATCTTCTATTGTAGGATTAGCATGCGCCCTTAACTCTAAAAGTTGCTTTACATATAGCAAGTCCTCATCTTGATTGATAGATAGATATATTACTACATATGCTCCGAGTGTAGCATTTTCACCCTGTTTTGCTTTTTTTATATGATGTTCTCCAACCTTACTTAACCATTCCACCTTTCTAGTCTTTTCTATATCCATTTCTCTTATGGATGCTTTGTGTATTTGTATGTATTGACGCATTACACTTTCACATACTTTATAAAGCCCATGTGTAATATCACCGAATACATCTAGGCTTAGATCTTGATTATCTTTGCATACTTCTAAAGCCCTAAATGCTTCAGCTAAGGCTTCTATATTATCATCGCTTAATCTATTTAAAACTTTCCTGGGTACTTCTTGCTCTAATAAGATCATGCCATTATGCGATCTCGTTTCTTTGCCTTCTTTTGTATTGATATTGCTTATAGATTCCAAAAGCTCTTTTAATATATTAAGTTCTTTTATATCCATTGGCTTATTATTCTTCTCTATACCTCCACCATGCAAAGCTATATTTCTGTCATTGTGCAACATAAATAAAAGATTTAAAAACTCAGGCTTTTTAGCAAATCTGTTTAATGTTACATCTTTATGAAATAATAATTTTGCTAAATATGATTTTAGATTATCTCCATTGTCATTTATAAATAATAATCTCGCTTGATTGATTGTAAAGCCCATTTGCTCTGCACAATCTTTTATAAATTCAGGTTTGCTTAGAGAGATATGCATTGTATATTCATTTTTTTGCACCAAATATGCAAAATATTTTTCATAAGCATTGTATAGATATTGACATTTATTCTCTTTAGCAAATCTCTGTAAATTATAAGCTACCACATCTCTTAAATCCCCATAATTTTGTTTGTAATTATTCTCTTGCTTTTCATCTATATGATTTTCTGCTCTTAAGTTTTTTAATAAATCTCCATAATGATTATTTAATATACTCTCTAGCTGCAAACTAGAAGCTGCATTAAACCCATTTGTTATATTAAATTTACGATTTTCATCTAATACTATTTGACAATGCAAATAGATCTCTTCCTTATGTTTTGGTATTTCCAGATCTAAATTTTCGCTTATTTTAAAATCATTATTTTTATTGTGCATAGCAACTGCTTTAAACACTTGATCTAGTGTGGGTATAGATATACCACTAGATATAGGTGGATATACAACCTTTGCTTTAAAATTTTTTCCATCTCTTTCAAATAAAATCTCATTTTTACTTTTATTGCCACCACTAGATTCAATAAACCGATCCACATCTTGTGTTACAATGTTCAATACTTCACCGCTTCTCCTCTCCTGATAAATTTGGTATTGCACAATTTCCTCTCGTAATTCTTGTGTTGTTGGGTTGTTAATTTTATTGAGAACTAATTTTAATAATGCCCTGTAATCTATATCATTATTATTCTTTAGCCCCAAGATTTCCGCTAGTTTTTCTATATTGTTGTTGTAATATGGATCTATTTCTATGATTTTTGCTACCGCTTCTTCTAAAATATTATTGCCATCATAAGATTTGTTTGCAACTATTTCATATAAATAGCAAGGGATCAATACATGTTTACCCCCTTGTCTATGATTCTCACGGCTTAAAATTTTCATAATACACGCCCCTTAGTTTCACAAAGTGAGGCAAATTCATACATCCCTCTAACATATTGCTTAGCTAAATTGCTTTTAAAATATGCCATATCTCCTACTGCGATGAGACATTTTTTTTGTCTACTCATAGCAACACATAGTCTATTTGGTACTGCCAAAAAGCCAAAAGCTTTTTGCGGCGATAGATTATTATTAATATTTCCACTACGCACAGTCGATAGAAAAACAATATCAAATTCATTACCCTGGAACTGATCTACTGAACCGATTTTAACTTTTTCCAATGCTTCTTTTATCGTGATAGAATTTAAATTTTGTTTTAACTTTTCTATTCTATCCTTAATTGCATCAGTTTGAGCCCTATAAAAACTAATAATTCCATAGCTTAATCCTGACCCCGCTTCGCTGCTCATATATTCTACAAGTTTAGATTCTATCATATCAATTTCACATTTTCGCATTCTACTTGTACCATTTTTAGAATCTATACCCATATCTTTTGGTAAATTGATCCATACT
Organism: Campylobacter sp. CNRCH_2016_0050h; assembly: GCF_025772605.1. Lineage (NCBI taxonomy): Bacteria > Pseudomonadati > Campylobacterota > Epsilonproteobacteria > Campylobacterales > Campylobacteraceae > Campylobacter > Campylobacter sp. CNRCH_2016_0050h. The sequence goes on from NZ_JAKMSK010000016.1 coordinate 12,736, forward strand.
GCTGGAATATCTTCAATGTCTTTGAGTTTGTGGCTAAAATCACTTTCTGGGCGTGGAGATTCATATCCTTCATCATGCTCTTTATAAAATATATTGCTTACCAAATGTCCTAAAAGTGGATGTGTTCTGAATTGATTATTGAGTGTGATAAATCGCTTAACCCCATCTATCTTCTCTAGCTCTTGAGCTCTTACTTTTAAAAAACCAAACATACTTTCTTTGAGCAACTCAGATTCGATACTATCACCTTCTTTCGTGCCATCTTCCATCTCTTTTAAAACTTGTTCATGAAGCATATGTGGTAATTGTCTATGATCACCAACGAGAATAATGCGATGTTTTGCTAAAACTAAAACCAAAAACAAATCTAGCGGATTAACCATAGCGGCTTCATCAATAATAACCGTATCATAGCTATATTGTTCATTGTTTTCTTGCACACCTTTTGCATCTAAAACCTCCTTGCCTGAGCTTTGTCCAATAGTTGCACTAAAAGCTATGCTATAATCCTTCAACATATTCTTTAGCGCAAAGGGATTACTCTGTAATTTTTGTTTAAATTCTGCCAAAACAACATTAATTCTGGATTCTATGCTTAAATTATTAAACACGTTTATTACTTTTTCTATCAAATCCAATACTTCGCTATTGGGTTTTTCTTTTTCGAACTTAGGTTTAGGGGTAAATCGCCTAATCAAATCATTTTTTAATTTTATTAAGTCCTGGCAAAAAAAATTATTTTTGAGAATCTGTTTTTCCTTATCTGTTAACAACTCCCTAAAATCACTTTCAAGCAAATCATAATTTCTATCAATACCATCATCCTGAAAACTCAACTCATTACTTCTGATAGCATAAATAAGCGATAGATTATTCTCTATTTTGTTTGTGTTATTTATATCTAATAAATATCTAGCTATATCTCTACATTCTTTTAATTTTAATTCTTTTGTGTCAATAATTTTTTGTAAAATTTCTTTTTGTTTGCTTTGGCTTGGTCTTTTGCAATAATTTGCAGCCAATTCTTTAAATTCCTTAATAGATTTTGAATCTTCTTTAATAACGATATTATTTGCTATTTTTCCACTCCATTCCATTATATAATCATAATTATCTAAACTATCTATTTCATTTGTTTTTTTGCCATACTTTGGCGTAGGGATTCCATTCAAATTCATCCTTTGTATCAAATTTTCTACTGCGGTATGTTGAAATCCACCTATAAAAATACTACCCCTTTTATTCAAATCCATATCGATTAACTCATTTAGTCTTTCTATGATGGCATTTAGCACGGTGGTTTTTCCTGTACCTGGTGGTCCTTGTATAATAGCTATATCTTTTGTGTTTATAGCCATCCTAATAGCTTCTATTTGATTTTCGGTAGGCTTAGTCTTAAAAATCTTTTGTTCAACACTATCACTTAATGGTGGATAGGTATTTTTTTGCTGTTCATTTAGTATTTGTTTTAGATTTTCACTCACTTCACTTGCAAAGATCATGGGTAGTATAGGATTGGCGCTTTTTCCTTCTAACATTCTCTGCCTTGCTTTATATTTTCTCTTCAACGCTACAAAGTCGCCAAAAATACTCAAGCTAAATTTCTTACCTTCTAAATCTTCTAAATTCATGTTGTCTTGCTTTTCTAGTTCTATACTTTCACTTGTTATTCTCTCTATTTTATATGTCTGTATTTTATTAGACTCATTTTTTCCCTTCAGCTTTTCTTGCGTGATGTTTTCTTGCATATAAGTTTTAAAATCTATTTCCTTATTCTCGAGATATGGTGGTGTATTTTCCATAATACATATAAAATCATTCTCGCTCATCTTGCCTCTTAAATCAATCCCCACTTTTAACTTAAATCTATCTACTTCTTTTATTTCTATCTCGCCTATATCTCTTGCTTTTTTTAGTAAAAAATCTCCTTCTTTTATTGCATATTTATCCCAAATATCCAAATAAGTAGAAACCAAATTACCATCTTCTAGCGCATCTTTTATATTAGCTCTTATGCTACCATCTTTAAACTCAAACGGCTCTTTTAACCTTATCAATCGTAGCCCTGCTATCTCTTTTTGTGTTTTTTCCATAAGTTTTGTAGCTTTATAAATGATGCTGTCGTCTGCCATATTTAATCGTTCTATAGCTAATTGTTTGGTATCACTTAATAATGTAAAAGCAATCTCATCAACTTGTATATTTTGTTTCTGGTGTTCTAAATCTTGTATTTTTTGTTCTAGCTCTACTTTATTTTCTATATCTTTTTCTATGGTTCGTTGTAATTTATTTATATCATTTTGAATCTTTTGTGACTCGTTTAAAAACAATGTGTCTTTCGCATTATTGCCACTAGCAATGGCGATATAATTTTGCGCATTAATTGTGATTAAGAAATCATTTTCTTTCAATTGTTTGTTTAATAGCTTCTCATTTAGCTTAATACGCAATTTTTCATAAATACGTGTTAATGGCATAGCAAAGATAATAATTTTGATGGTTGCTATTTTATTTTTTACTTTTAATACTTTTACTATTGCATTGGAGCTTCGTTTAAACTCTAACTCTATTTCGTTGTATGTGTCTATGTATCTGAACTTTATTGTTTCATTTACTCCATCAAGCTCCATAGAATCCACGCTATGTAAGATTCCTAATAATTCTACTTTTACTTTATCGTTATCTATCTCCACTTGTTTTATAAACGTTCTATCGGTTTTTATCCCATCAAATTTCATTGCCTATCCTTAGTGTCATACTGTAAGCATCCACTTCTATTGTTACATAATGAAATTCGTCAATAGGTCGTTTATATTGCCTAAAAATCTCTCTATCACTAATTTTCATTTTTTTGTCACATTTCTTTTCTATAATCACGTTATTTTTGTCTTTTTTTATGGAAAATAGTGTCTCTTGTGTGTTGCCACTTAGTTGTATTGCTTCTATTAAACTTAAAGGCACTTCCACTTGTGAATCTAACTCATGTACAAATCTTGCCTTTTTGGTTTCAATCATTACTCTTAAGGGCTTAACTTCACCACAATATGGACAGCTTTCAACATAGCTATCATAATAACTCATTTCACATTTAGGACATTTAAGTGTATCATTGAGTGCATTTTCTATCGCTTTTATCCATAATGGCATAATAGGTCTTTTGTATGGTGTTAATTTGGCTTCTTCAAAAGTCGCACCAAATAAATCTTTTAATGGCTCTGTGCTTAAAATCCCTCTTAATCCTTCAGTGTATTCACTGCTAAAGTACTCACTGTCTATCCAGTCTTCTTCCCATATCTTTTTAGATTGATTATTATCACTATCCCAATCGCTCTCATTTTTAACAAATGGATACACCATACTAAGAAGATAAAAAGCCAAAACACCAAAGGCGTAAATATCACTATACACTGAGTTATTACCGCCTTTATCGATTTCTGGTATTTCATAATTAGGGGTATAAACACTACTTTTAACTTTGCTTTGATATTCTATGTTATCTGCGTCTATAAATTTTATTAATGGCATTTGACTATCGCTTATAAAAATATTATTAGGCGATAAATCACAATACACCATCCCTTTTAAGTGTAGATCGCTTAAGATACAAGCTATGTGTTTTAGGATGAATAAACGCATTCTAAGTCCACCGGTATTTTTATAGTGAGTGATTTTACACGCCCAAATGTGGTTGGATTTAAACATTTCTTGTAAAAAGAATGGTATTTCCTCCTCTCTAAAATCATCTGGTTTCACACCGTTAGGAGTAAGAGTTATAAGTGGCTTAAAATTATCTAAAAGCTTCATAACATAGCCCTTTTGTCCTTTAAGTAAAACAAGAGGAGTGATAATATCTAAATGCAAGAATGGCTTATAAATAAGTCGTTCCATTTTGGCTTGAAAATCCTCTAATGATTCGCTTCCATTGTCTATTTTTAATGCTGTGTCACCATCTCTTGTCCTATACACAGCACCTTGTCCACCCTCTCCTAATAAATCTTTTTCCTCATTGTAGATATGCTGATATTTATTTATATCTAACACTGTTTTGTCTCGTGTTTTTTTATTTCGCACTTTCATCACATTCTCCAAGCCACTACGATACTTTTATCATCACAGAAACCTTTATTATTAAAACTATTTAACCAAGCTCTTATTTCTGTTCTTCTTGCGTGTGAATCCATTCTTTTATATTCGCTTATATACTCACTAAAAAATGTTTTTGTATGTTGCGAATCTATGATTTCACTAATGCCATCACTACACAAACCTATAGCTTTAATATTAGATGAATCTAGTTGCAACCATTTCATTTTTTGAGAACCAAAAGGTGTAGTAACATTGCTAAACTCGCCATTATCTTCTAGAATATATGTCGTATCAGCAAAAACTACAATCATACCATCACCAACTCTACCAAAATATGCGTATTTTTCGCTTATTATCGCACACAAAAGCGTAGTTGAACAATCCTTTATGTTTAAACCTTGCTTGTTAATATATTTTTGCCAAAGATTAAGTAATATAGATTCGCTGTTAACCAAGTCATCAAAATCAAATTGCTTTTTTCTTAATATGGTAGTAAGACTTTTTGCTAAATATTTAGCCCCTATATGTGAAAATTTCTTAGAGCCTAACCCATCACACACAACCATTAGACATGCATTTTTGAAATGACGTAATAAACAATAATCTTGATTTAAAATCTTATTTTTGCCTTTGACGCTTATACCAAAGCCATTAAACATCATTCCCAAGAGTTATCCTCATCATCACTTGATAAATTCATATTTACGGAGTCTAAAAACGACATAATATTATCTATTGTATAAACTGTATCTGCCATCTTTTTTAATGCTTGAATATCTGCATCAAGCCCTATAGCAAGTGCTATGTCAAATTTTTTTTCATCACAATTAAATAATCCATCACTAAGCAAAATCTTTCTCCCCTCTGCCTCAATGCATAGATTATTATCATTATCTAAAGCTATAAAATCTAATCTTATTTGATTACCATTTAAGAGATAAAAAGTAGCATTTGAAATAGCATATGCCACATATTTAGCCACCTCAATTTTATCCATCTCGTACATAGAGCCGCTATTATCAATATATACATTAAGCATTTTAGCACCTAAAAGGTTTAAATTCTACTATGTCTCCATAGCATTTATTATAATAAAACTCCTTATGATACCAAGCATCAAGTGCGATAGATAAATTTAATATATGCTTCACACCGGCTCCAGCATTTAAAGCTATAAAATGATCTATAAAATCATATATTTTATTACCATTCAATACTTGAACTTTCTCTATAAATAATATTATAGAAATATTTTTACTCTCACTTTGTTCCATAAACGCTTTAAAGTTCCTCGTATTTTCATTCACGTTACACTCATACGCAGACAGTATAAAATCTTTTATATCATCATACTTTTCGATCACAACAAAACTATTATTTTGTATATTATCTAAATCTTTAAAGAATTCTAAATTTTTTACAAAATACGCATTTCTATCTTTTAAATTTTTCGCGACTACTCTTAGCATATCATTCTTTTTCTCTCTCGTACATATTGCGATATGTCGCCCACGATTTAGATTTATCTCCAAATTATCTTCAGCATAATTATTAATTACACCAAATGTTAAAATATGGGGTTGATTATTAAAGGTTTGTGGCATATAAATTTCTTTGTCACCATCATAGACTTTATTATTATTTTTTTGGTTTTTCGCGACCATTTTTTCTAACTGTTGTTTTAATGCAGACTCACTAGCAAAAGGGATACGGACTAAGATATTCTCCTCTTTTACTCCCGCACAAAAGTTAAAGACACCATAAGGCTTACCTTTTAGATTTGCAGCCGCATCATTATTGCTATTTAGTATATTATGTGAATCTTCTAGTCCCATTACTAAAGCCATTCTATTGCCTATTTGTCCTTTCATCTCGTTTATATCTACCTGCTGCATTCCACGCAAACTTTGTGTGCTTAAAATCAAATGCATCCCATAGCTTCTACCTTTACGCAGAATTTCTACAAAAAGCTTTTGAATATACATTGCTTTTTTATCGCTTAATAACACTTGGAATTCATCTATAATAATGAGCATCCTCGCGAGATTTTCCCTTGTTTTTTCTCTGTATTCTTTGAAGTCTTTCACCCCTGCTTTTTTAAACAAATCTGCTCTTTTGTTTTTTACCTCAATAATATATTCTAAAAAGCTAACACCATATTGTATATCACTATGAGTAGCCACTAACGAAGCGTGATTAAGCATAGGATTTGTATAAATATTAAATTCCACACCTTCTTTATAATCTAATAAAAACAGTTCTAGTTCATTTGGTGGATAGTAAAAGCACAATGAGATGATCATTACGTGAAGCAAATTTGATTTACCACTACCACTCCTACCGCCTATTAATGTGTGATGTTCTGAATCAATTGCTCCTATTTCAAAATAAATAACTTTTTCATTCATATCCTTTGCTATGGGAATTTTAACACCATTTATACTTTTTTTATTCCAAAATTCATTTTCATTTAATAAGTCGCTAATATCGTATTTGATTTGAGAATCTTCTCTGTAAAATGAGTTTATAGATTCTAAAAATTTATTTAAATCCCGTTCGCTTGGTAATTTTTCTCTGTGAGGAGCAAGGTGTAATGATTCTAGGTCATCGTAGGTGCTATCAAGAAACATTTTAATATCACTTAGCTCTTTTAACTGATTAATCAGCTCTCTTTTGTTTTTGTCTCTTTCGTCTTCTATCTCACAACGCCCTATAACAATAGGTAATATTCCACATTCAATACCAAATTTTACAATGCGGTTTAGATATAATGTAGATTCATTATTAAATTCATCATCAAAGCCAAAGATAACTAGCACTTTCAGTGGCAATAAAGTCTTAGGGTTAAATTCATTAAATTCTTCCCAACTCTCATAATTTGCTAATTGATTTTGCAACACGCTCTCCATATAATCAGCCAACTCCCTAAGTGCCTGTGTGATTTCTTTTGAGTAGGTTAAAATACGTTGATTATAAACAAAATCATTATTTAGAATAAGTCTTAAACGTCTAAATCGTTTCCCCAGGCTATTCGTATCAATTAAAATAAGTTGTAATTTATTAAGCGGCGTAATACTTAGTAATCTCAGCAATAAAAGCGTGGTAAAATACTCACTAATTTCAAAATCACTACTAAAAAATCCTTTGGGAAATAAAAAATTATGGCGGACAGGAATTTTATTGTCAGATAATTCAATTTCTTTACAATTAATTGTATTTTGCCCTAGCAAAATATATTTTTCAAATATTCCATTTTTACGCAAGGTGATATTAGAAAAATGTTCTTGCTTGCCACGCTCTTTTTTGATTGCTTTGCTTAAATCATCAAAGAGTTGCTTTGCTTGCTCATCAAATCTTTTCTTTATGTTCTTTAGTCTTTTTGTATCTGCACCTTCACTATTTATTAACTCCTTATTAAATTCATAGTGTTGTATCAAAGCATTAATTTTTACTAATATATTTAACATAATGGTCTCATAGATTGAATTTCTTGCAATCTAGAATCCACTTCCCTGATTTTGTTATAAATATTTGCTTCAGTCTCACATAATTCCGTACCTATTCGTATCATATCTGCCATCTCATTTGTAAGTATATCTGCACCAAATTCATCATTAACATTGTCATTAAATGTATTATTTAGAGAATAAATATTGCTTAAAATTGCTTCAAATATCATCATCCACCCCAAACAACTTTATAAAAGAATTAAATGGCAATAGTTCGATTTTATTGCCGCTTTCATGTTCATAGAATCTAACTAAACACAAGTTTAAATCTACCAAATAAATATTACCAAAGCCATCCCTGCCAAAAGGTATCTCGTTATCAAGTATATCTTTTAAATTCTTTATATAATCTCTTACATTTTCATATTTTGAATTTGGATTGAAATTTAAAACATTATTAAAAATATATATTTTCCCATCGATACGTAACTCTCTATTTTTAGGGGTCCCAGCGTTATTTTTGATTAAAAAATCAATTATCTCCTGCTTTAGTTTTAGATCTGATATATCTTTTATTTCAAAATGCTCTACAAACAAAAATCTCATCTTTATTCTCTCTCACACCACAAACTATATCCACCTGTATGTCGTACAGCATTATGTAAAGAAGTGTCTACTAACTGCAAACGACCGGGTGGCGGATTGCCATCGTGATGCCATGTATATCCATCAGGTGTTATACCATTTTCTATTTGTTCTAATTGTCTTGGACTAAATTTATTTTTCAGGCTATCATTCTTTGTAATTGCTTCTTTTAAACGCATGTTAGCCATTTTATCATGAATGTATCGCTCTTTATTAAAATCACTTATAGCAACTTTTGTCTCAAAGTTAGCTTCAAATTCTGGCATATTATATTTGCTTATTTTTACATCCAATTCGCTTGCATTTTTCGATGTGATAAAAGTATTTTTTTTGGCATTTAACTTTTCTATATATGCATCCTCTACATCCTTTATACCTGTCTTATTCATAGTATAGAGCATCTTTTGGTATTCAAAATATTGTGATTTTTGCCTCATAAATTCAATATGGTCTTGTCTAATATTAGCATCAAAAAGATAGATCTCTAAAGCATCTACAGCGTGATTTATCCTAGCATTTAATGAATTCACTATGCTACTAAAATGCTCTATATAAATACCAAGCTTGTCTACATTTTCTTCGCAAAATATCATAAAATCACTATTTAATTCACATACCAAAGAAAGTCTTTGCTCCATTAAGGTTAAATTCTCTAAAGCTGTTTGTAATTGTATCTGCGCAACAGCAAGTGCTCCGGCGGTTTGAGGTAATCCAGCTGTTAATGTTGCAACCTCTGCTTTCAAAGTAACTACTTTTGTTGTAGCATCAGCAACCAAAGCAGTGGAATGCATTTCCTCTGCGGTAAGTTTAGCTTTCGTAACGTTTTGCATTGTATTTTTAAGTGTTTTACTGCCTTCGTGTATATCTTGTACTATACCATCCGCCCTAACACAAGTGTCATGTAAGGCTGACACATCTTTTACGGATACCATCAGCTACCTTGGTATTGTCTCAATTCAGTCGCTTTACGTAAAATGTAATGAATGGATTCGTCGGCATAATCACTAAATCTACCAATAGAATGAGAAAATCCTATCATATTTTCATCAAACTCAACTCTTTTATTATCTTGCCAATCTTCACCAAGCGCAGCATAAGCACCATTTAACGAATTTAAAGCATTTTGTATTTCATCAATAAATCGTCTCAAGTCATTAGCAAATCTTTCCATTGAATCCGGGTTATTATGTACCATTGCCATAGTTTATTCCTCCATTAATAAGTAGTTGGATCATCCAAATTTACATCGATTTTGAAAACCTGATTTTTATCTTTTTGTGTTACCCTTGTGCTAACTGACATAGTAATTTTTTTAAATACTTTATATAATGCAGATGCATCCTCAGCATAGAACAAATCATTTTCACATCCATCGATAAAATACTTTAACATATTTTTATTTGCATCTTTTCCAAAAGCTATTGCTAAACGATCACATTTAGAGCTTCGTCCATTACCTATAAATTGTTGCAAAGGGCTTTCCCATTCATCATTTGGCTCCCCATCGCTTAAGAGTATAATAACAGGACGGTAATCTTTGCTCAAAAAAATACTTTTGTCTTCCACTATTTCCTTTGCCATAGATAAAGCACCACCAAGTGGCGTCATGCCATCAGCAAATAATAATGGCAGCTCTGATAAATCACCAATAGGAGTAAGTGGTGTATGTAGAGATATATTGCTACCAAAAGTAATAATACCAACTTTAATAAAAGTCTCTAATGTTTGGGCTTTCCTAAATCCCTCTATCATTTCTATTAAGGCGTTATTCAGAGCTTCTATTTTGCGTATATTATCATTATTTCCGCAAAACTCTGTCATGGAAGCACTTACATCAAGTAATAACAATACTGGAATGGATTTTGGGGAGCTAACGGCAAATTTGGAGGGATCAAACATCTAATACTCCTAGAAATTTTATATTTAATTTTCTATCATTAATTCTACTTTGTGTTTACTTAAAAACATTTTAAAAGCATTTATCATCATTATTTTTTGTTAAGAATATGAGAACAATATTTATATAATAAAGTATCACAAAATGATATACATATTAAAAATAATTTTATTTGCTAATTAATATATATTAGCTTTTAAATTTAAAATACAAATAATAAAAGACATATAATAATAAATTAAACAATAATATTTATTAAATATTTTAAAAAACTAGTAAAAATATATATTAACAAACTCTAATTAATTTTTTTTAAATTATTACATCAGAAAAATATAACAATCAAATAGATTTAAACAATAAAAAATAAAAATACTATGGTAAAATTACCCTAAAAAAATACACAAAGCCATGAGAAAATGCACATATTTTATCTCCATTTAAAAAACCTCTTAATTCCCTGCTCCTATCTTTTCCATCTTTATTATCTTTTTTGTACGCTAGCATAATCAATCTTATTATTTTTTTCATCAAGAACAGTTCCTGTTTTAAATTCAGTTGCACTTGCTGCTTTTTGAATTCCACTGGCTAATCCTTCTGATTTATCATCATTAGGTGTATTTCTTGTTCGATTAAAGCCATTTATTCTAGAATTTAAATTATCTATAGCTTTATTGTGTTCAGTCATAACATCTCTTGGATCATGATAATTGTGTTTTGTTTATCCGAACAATCCATTTGAATTTACATTAGAATCTACACCTGTATAGTGTGATAATTACGCCCCTCCCCTTTTTTCTTACAATCATATGATTATAATAGCTACAGAGATAATTACATATTAACTTATAATCAAAGCTATAAAATATACTACACTAGTAATTTATTCAGCATATTTATTTCTTTTTTAATCAGTGTCTTAATTTCATCTTTTAACATAGCTACTAAAACTTTTATTTCAAATTCTTGCATTTCTTTTTCAACCCATTCTATAAGATTTCTCTTATCTTTTTCTTTTAAAATAAAACAATGAATGGTATTTGTATTATCTTTAGATAGATTAAAATCATTTAAGAGTTTCAAAAAAAGATTTTTATCAATATTGTTTTCGTTAATATTATGTTTTTCTAAGTATTCAATAAAATAATAAAAAACCAAGAGCATTCTTTCACCTTTCCCAGTCCAAGAATGAGCTAATTTTTTAGCAAAAGAATCACCTTTAAATTTTTGCAGATGTGATGTAAGTTTTTCTAACTCTAATCTATGTAAAATGTGATTAAATAATCTTTTTGTGTAAGTTCTGTAATTAAGTTCTTTTGATAATCTTACAATATGATGTGCAAGATATTCATTATCATCATCATAGCACCCCTCTAGTAATAAGTCATTTGGGGTAACTTTAAAAATATCACATAAAAGCAAAATTGTATTAAGCGGTGGCTCAAAATTTCCTGTTTCCCAAAGACTAATTGTTCTTTGTGTTGTATTTAGCATTTTTGATAGTTCTAATTGAGTTAAACCGCTTGCTTTTCTTATCTTTTTTAGATTTTCTCCAAACATTTTATAACTCCTTTTTTATAATTTTAAAATAATATTACTTAATATGGTATAAATTATCTTTTTATCACTTAATTGAAATTTAATAATAAAATATGATATATTATATCATAATAAATTACAAAAGAGACATAATGCTATTAAATACAATATTTATACAAAAAAGTGATTTTAGTTCAAATGAGGATGAGTGGTTGCTAAATTCTACTATACCTAGCGAGTCTATAGGTGTTTTATATGGTGCTAGCGGTAGTGGAAAAACAACTATTTCTTTATACTTGTGTAAAATAATTTTAGAAAAAAATAACCATACCAGAGTATTTTATATTAATGCGGATATGGGTATTGCAAATCTCAAAAAATACGGTTTTAAGGAAATGCTTGATCTGTATGAAAATCGTTTTTATGTAGCTGATCTTACTTGTTGTAATGAAAAATATATTTATCTTGAAAAAATATACGATGAGATTTTGAGTATGCAAGATACTTTTAAGGTATTTATAGTTGTTGATTCTTTAAACTCTATAGCAAGAAAAATCGGAAAATTTATAGATCCTAATTATTTGTTTGCAAGAGAAAAAATTATTAGAAAAAATGGAGGTTCTGTGCTTTTTATACATCATTTGAACAAAAATGGAGTTTTTGCTGACTCTCAGCAAATTATAGATTATTCTGATTATACTATTAGATGTGTTTATAGTGAAGAAAAAGAGTCTATTTTACTAATGTATGAGAAAATGGGACGATACCCTCTTTTTAAAAATAGAGCTTTTAGAGTTAAAAATTTAAGAATAATAGAAGAGATTGAATTTAATGAAGCAGAACTTAGTTGCTATGAATTAGAATTTATTAAGACAACATTGGAAATTTTAAAAATGGGCAAAATTAATCAAAGTGAATTGATTAAATTAGTCTTAAGAAATTGCAAAAGATATGTTGGTCGTGAAAAGGCAAGAAAACTTTTGCAAGAATATGCAAAAAAAGGAAAATGGTGCATGCTCAAAGATCGTTTTAATAACAATTCGATTTATTATTACTTAAAAAATGAGGAAAAATAATGGATATGGATAATATAGTGATTTGTAAAGCTAGTGATCTTGAAGATATTTTTAAAAAGATTTTAAAAGAAAATGAATTAATCAAA
>NZ_JAKMSK010000017.1:0-18460 GCF_025772605.1 Campylobacter sp. CNRCH_2016_0050h
AGTGAGATTGAGATAAAATTGTTTATTTTTTTTAGATATAATCGAGCTTTATTTATATTTAAAAAAGGCATATTATGTTACGCTCATTTATAATTAGTATTTTATTTATAAATTCTTTAATGGCTTTTAATATAAAGTCTTTATTTACTTATACTTTTAATGATAATATTAGCTATGATTTAAAAAAAGCTAAAGAAATATATTTTAAAAACAAATGTAACACCTGTCACGGAGAAAATGGAGAAAAAAATTCTTATGGCAAAAAAGCTATTAAAGATTTAAATCCAGAAGAAATCAAAGGTGCCTTAAAAGACTATGCTAATGGATATTTTGAAGATCAATCAAGCGATAGCATTCAAATGAGCATATACGCCAAAAAATTAAGTGAAAGTGATATGGATCACATTATAGCTTACTTAAAGGGGCAAAATTTTTCTATCGAGCTTAATCAAAAAGATCTTTTAGAAGAAGAACCTACACCAAAAACAAAACATAATACATTTTTAAAATAAAAAAAGGAGTTTTCATGAGAAAAAATCTACTGCTAGCTAGCTTGCTTTGTGCTAGTTCAATTTATGCTGCGGAAGTAAAAATAGGAGTTATTTTACCACTTACTGGCGCTTTAGCGGCTTATGGTAATGATGTATATGAAGGTATCAAACTAGCTAATACCTTAAATCCAAATTTAAAAAATGGAGATAATGTTAAAATCATAGCCATAGATACAAAAGGTGATAAAATAGAAGCAGCAAATGCCACCACTAGACTTATCTCTCAAGATAAAGTTTTAGGACTTATAGGTGAAGCTGTTACACCAAATACTATGCAAGTTTTATCTATAGCTGAAGAAAGGAAAATCCCAGTAATAGCTCCTGTTGCTTCAGGCGATAAACTTTTGGATAAAAAAAGCTACGCTAGTAGAGTTTGTTTTATGGATAGCTTCCAAGGAGATAAATTTGCAAACTATGCATATAAAGATTTAAATTTAAAAACTGTAGTTGTAATAGTTGATCAAAGCAATGTGTATTCACTAGGCTTAGCAAGAGCCTTTGAAAAAGAATTTAAACAAAATGGCGGAAAAATACTTAAAAAATTAACTATCTCATCGGGCGATAAAGACTTTAAAGCTATTGTTTCACAACTTAAAAGTATCAATCCTGACTTTGTTTATATGCCAATTTACCATCCAGAAGCAGCTTTAATAGCAAGACAAGCAAAAGCAGTTGGTTTTAATAAACTTTTAAGTGCAGGTGATGGGGTAAACAATAAAACATTTATTGAACTTGGGGGTGATGCTGTAAATGGAGTAATCTTTACCGATAGTTTTGACTATAACAATCCGCCAACAACTTTGTCTAAAAATTTCATCAATGCTTATGAAAAAGATCATGGCACCAAAGAGCTTCCAGCATTTTCTGCTATGGGAGCTGATGCTTATTATGTAATGGTAAATGCAATGAATGAATGTGCTAATAATCTTAACACACAATGCGTTAATGAAAAAATTCATTCTACTAATAATTTTGAAGGTGTAGGTGGAGTTATAAGCATAGATGCTAGTGGCAATGCAAGTCGTTCTGTAGTTATAAAAGAAATACAAGAACAAAAACAAGTTTATAAAACTATTATTAATCCTTGAAAGGTTAAACTATGAAAAAAATTAGTATAGCTATATTGTCTATCATAGCTTGTAATATCATACAGGCAAAAGAAATTAACATTGGCGTAGTTTTACCTCTAACAGGATCTACTGCAGCTTATGGTCAAAGTGCTTTAGATGGAGTGAAAATTGCAAATTCTATGAAAAATACTTTAAGTAATGGCGATAAGGTAAATCTTGTTGTAGTAGATACAAAAGGTGACAAAATAGAAAGTGCAAATGCTAGCACAAGATTAATTTCGCAAAATAAAGCTTATGCACTTATTGGAGAAATGCTAACAGCTAATACTTTACAAGTGATAAGAATTGGCGAGGAAAAAAAGATACCAGTGGTTGCTCCTGCAGCTACTGCTGATAAAATTTTAAATAAAAAATTATATGCCAGTAGAGTTTGTTTTATGGATAGTTTTCAAGGCTCATCTTTGGCTAATTATGTAAAAAATAAGTTAAATTACACTAAAGCTGTGATTATCAGCGATCAAAGCGCAGATTATTCTTTGGGTTTAACTAGGGCCTTTGAAAAAGAATTTAGCAAACAAGGTGGAAAAATTTTAGATAAATTTAGAATTACAGCAGGCGATAAAGATTTTAAAGCTATACTTTCTCAAGTTAAAAATTTAAAACCTGATTTTATTTATCTTCCAGTATATTATACTGAGGCTTCTTTATTCGCACGCCAAGCAAAAGCAATGGGTGTTAATATTCCTATGGGTTCGGCAGATGGAGTTGCCGATGAAACTTTTATTAATCTAGCTCAAGATGCAGCAGAAGGATATTTATTTACAGATAGTTTTGATTATAATAACCCTCCAACACAGCTTTCAAAAGACTTTATATTAGCCTATGAAAAAGAAAAACAAAGCAAAGAAGTTCCAAATTTTACAGCTATGGGTGCAGATGCATATTTTGTAATCTTTGAAGCTATGCAAAAATGCGTTAATGATTTCAATAGTGAATGTATCAACAGCAACATTCATGCTACTTCTAAATTTGAAGGTGTTAGCGGGGTGATCAGTATAGACAAAACAGGTAATGCCACGCGCTCAATTGTTATAAAATCAATAGAGAATCAAAAACAAGTTTATAAAGACTCGATTCTACCATAAATAAAAATTTTAAGAGGTTCAATGGATAGTTCTTTAATTTTACAGCAAATTATAAATGGATTTAGTTTAGGCAGTATGTATGCACTTATCGCCATAGGCTATACAATGGTTTATGGTGTTTTAAGACTGATTAATTTCGCACATGGTGATATTATGATGGTGGGTGCATATTCAGCTTTATTTTGTGTTACAAGCATGAATGTACCTTTCTTAGGCGCTCTTTCTTTAGCTATGTTATTTGCAGCAGCTTTAGGTATAGCTATTGATAGAGTAGCTTATAAACCTTTAAGAAAAGCACCTAGAATTTCTTTACTTATCACAGCCATAGGTATAAGCTTTTTAATACAAAATGTATTTAATGTCTTATTTGGTTCAACGCCAAAATATTTTCCTGTGCCAAGCTATCTTGAAACAGTGATTAATTTTAATAATATCAGCATTAGCATTAATAGTATTTTAGTGCCTATTTTGACATTTTTTATATTATTAGTGGTTTTATTCATACTTTATAAAAGCAAATATGGCATTGCTATTAGAGCTTTAGCTTTTGATATTCATACTGTAAATTTAATGGGAATTGATGCAAATCGTATTATCGCTATTGTATTTGCACTAGGTTCAGCTTTAGCTGCTATTGGTGGTATTTTTTGGGCTGTTAGTTATCCTTCTGTTGAACCTAGCATGGGAACTCTTATAGGACTTAAGGCCTTTGGCGCTGCTGTTTTAGGTGGTATTGGTTCTGTTGCTGGGGCAGTTTTAGGTGGCTTGATTATAGGTTTTACAGAGGTTGTTGTTGTTGCTATTTTCCCTGATCTTTCTGGTTTTAAAGATGCATTTGCATTTATCTTTTTGGTATTAATTTTACTTTTTAAACCAACTGGAATTTTGGGTATTAATTTTGAAAAAAGTAGGTTTTAAAATGATTGCAAGAAAAATTACACATTTAAGTTTCTTTATTATAGCGCTTGCTTTTCTTTTTATATCTCCTTATTTTTTTAACGATTATAAAATAGGAATTTTAAGCAATATTGCTATTTTTGTAATCTTAGCGGTAAGTTATAATCTTATCAATGGAGTTACAGGACAATTTTCATTAGAGCCAAATGGTTTTGTAGCTATAGGAGCTTATGTTGCAGCCTTAGTTTTACTTACAAGTGAAAGCAAAATCGATCAGTTTTCTTTAGAGGATCCAAGTAGTTTTATTTTGATGATTCATTCGCCAAGCTTTATTGTAGCTTTACTTGCTGCTGGGGTTTGTGCTATGCTTTTATCTTTAGTTTTAGCCTTTGCAGTATTTAGAGTTAGAGGAGATTATTTAGCTATTGTAACACTAGGCTTTGGAATTATTATCAAGCTTATGGCAATTAACTTTGCTTCTGTTACAAATGGCTCTTTGGGCTTAAACGATATTCCTAAACATACTACCTTATACTGGAGTGGTGGGATTGCTATATTTTCTGTTATTATCATCTTAAATATTGTTAGTTCAAAATTTGGTAGAGCCATGAAAGCTGTAAGAGATGATGAAGATGCAGCATTAGCAATGGGTATTAACACTTTTAATATTAAAACCTTAGCCTTTAGTACTTCAGCATTTTTAGAAGGTGTTGGAGGAGGCTTATTAGCTTGCGCACTAGCTTCAGTTTCACCTGAACAATTTGACTTTTTATTTACTTTTCAGCTTTTAATCATCATTGTTTTAGGCGGCTTAGGTTCAACTACTGGTGCTATCATAGGAGCTATTTTAGTAATAGGTGGAAGTGAGTATTTAAGATTTTTAGATGAGAGTATGAATATTTTTGGTTATGAAACTCCTGCTATGCCTGGTCTTAGAATGGTTGTGTTTTCTGTTATATTGATTTTAGTAATGCTTTTTGCAAGAAGAGGAATAATGGGTGATAAAGAATTAACAGATATTTTATTTAAGTTTTCTAAAAGGAATAAAAAATGATTTTAGAGCTTAAAAAAATCCATAAAAATTTTGGTGGAGTTAGTGCTATAGCAAATACTTCTTTTACTATAAAAGAAAGCGAAATTTTTGGACTTATAGGTCCAAATGGCGCAGGAAAAACGACACTATTTAATATTATTACAGGAAATTATAAACCAAGCAGCGGAGAAGTATTTTTTCTAGGAAAAAAGATTGACCATTTAAAGCCGCACAAAATAGTTCATCTAGGCATAGCAAGAACTTTTCAAAACATTAGACTTTTTTCTAGCATGAGTGTTTTAGAAAATGTATTAATTGGTTTTGATAAGAGTATTAAATATAATATTTTTGAAGCTTTTTTACATTTGGGAAGATTCTCCAAAGCAGAAAAAAATGCAAAAAAAGCAGCTTATGAAATTTTAGAACAACTCAATATTGCTCATTTGGCTGATGAAAGGGCCACTAGTTTAAGTTATGGACAACAAAGAAAAGTTGAAATAGCAAGAGCTTTGGCAACAAATCCTAAACTTTTATTGTTAGATGAACCAGCAGCAGGTATGAATTCAACAGAAAGCGATGATTTGGCTGAATTGATTTTTGATATAAGAAATAATAAAAAAATCAGTGTTTTGCTTATTGAGCATGATATGAAATTTGTAAATAAGCTTTGCGATAGGGTTATGGTGCTTGATTATGGTAAGACTATTTTTGAAGGAAAGCCAAGTGATGCTGTTCAAAATCCTGAAGTAATTAGTGCATATTTGGGAGATTTTAATGCTAGTAGTTAAAGATTTACATGTTTATTATGGCTTAATAGAAGCTGTTAAAGGTATAGATTTTACCATAAAAACAGGAAGTATAGTTAGCTTGATAGGCTCAAATGGTGCAGGAAAAACATCAACACTTAATGCAATGCTAAATTGTGTTAAAAAAACTGGTGAAGTAAGTTTTTTAGGTTATGACACTCAAAGACATTTACCTCATACTTTAGTACAAAAAGGTATAGCATTGGTACCTGAAGGAAGAAGAGTTTTTATAAATCTCACTATAGAAGAAAATTTAAAAATTGGTGCTTTTAATAATGCAGAAAACTATGAACATTTGAAAAATCAAATGTATAGACTTTTCCCAAGATTAAAAGATAAAAAAAATGCATTAGCGGGAACTCTAAGCGGTGGAGAAGCTCAAATGCTAGCTATTTCAAGAGCTCTTATGAGTGAGCCAAAACTTTTAATGCTAGATGAACCTTCGCTAGGGCTTGCTCCAAAAATAGTTGGAGAGGTTTTTGATATTATAGTCAAATTAAAAGAAGAAGGTATTACTATTTTATTAGTGGAACAAAATGCATTTTCAGCTTTAAAAATCAGCGATTATGCTTATGTTCTAGAAAATGGTAAAATCGCTATGCATGCACCTGCAAAAGATCTTATCGGTAATGATGAGATTAGAAAAAAATACCTTGGAGCTTAAATCATGAGAAGACAACTTTTAGCTTTTGGGGATATAAAAATTTCTATTTTTTTATTTTTAATTTTTGCCCTATTTTGCGCTCTAGCTACTTTTATAGAAAGTGCTTACAATACTCCAACAGCATGGGCCATGATATATGGAACATCTTGGTTTGGCTTTATACAGCTCATATTAGGAATCAATCTTTTAACAGCTCTTTTTAAATATAAAATGTTTAACAAGAAAAAAATACCACTTTTAATCTTTCATATCTCATTTTTATTTATATTACTAGGTTCAGCTATGACTAGATATATGGGATTTGAAGGAAATTTACACATTAGAGAAAACGAAAAAAATAATATCATTGAAACCTCAAAAAGTTATATCTATATAGCAACTTTAAAAGATGATAAAGTATATAGTGCTGCAAAATCTGAATATATTGCCACTTTACCTTTTGTAAATGATTTTTCATTTGATTTAATATTACCTGATGAAAAAGCTCAAATTTCATATGAAAATTTGATTTTAGATGCAAAAGAAATTTATATCGATGATAACAACTCTGCTCCTCTTTTATCTTTAATGCTTTCACAAAATAACGAATCTAAAGAATTGCTTTTTCAAGCAGGAGATATAAAAAATATCAATGGTGTCAATATAGCATTTTTAAACGACTCTGCTCCAAGTCCTTATATAAAAATTGATAAAGATCTAAAGCTTAGTGCTGATTTTGATTTAAAATACATGTCAATGAGTGATGGTAAAGAAAACATTTTAAAAGCAAATCAAAAAGCACAAGCTAAAGATTTAAGATTATATTCTTTTAATGATATTAATTTGGTAGTAAAATTTGCTTCTTTACATGGTAAAAAAACCTTAGAAGGTATTAATCAAGCTCAAGATGAAAGCTTTTTTACTTGGTTTAAAAATAGTTGGATAGAGCTAGGACGCAATGCTTTGATTTCTTTATTTGGTGAGGCAAAATACTGGAATAATTCTTTATTAAATAATTTCAAAGACTTTGCACAAAGCACTAAATATATGCCAACTCAACTTTCAGAAAATGCTATTAATGCTTTAAAATTAAAATTAAGCTATAAAGGAGAATCTAAAGAAGTTTTCCTAGTAGAATACAACTCGCCTATCCGTATTGATGTAGCAGGTCAACCTTTCTTTTTAAGATGGGGTCCTAAAGGAATAGAAATGCCATTTGAAATGTACTTAAAAGACTTTGAACTAGAACGCTATCCTGGCTCGATGTCGCCTATGTCTTATGCAAGTTATGTGGAAATTGATAATGCCGAACAAAAATTAGAATATAAGATTTTTATGAATAATGTTTTAGATTATCAAGGTTATAGATTTTACCAAAGTTCTTATGATCAAGATGAGCTTGGCACCATACTTTCAGTTAATAAAGATCCGGGTAAAATTCCTACATATATTGGATATTTTTTACTTACATTAGGAATGTTTTTAAATATTTTAAATCCCCATTCAAGATTTAGGACTTTAGCTAAATTAATCAATCAAGACACCTTGAAAAAAACAAGTGCGATATTGACATTTATATTAGTTTTTTTTGCAAGCCAAAATACTTATGCAAATGAACCCATCAAGGTAGATGAAACACATGCTAAAGAACTTGCTTCTTTAGTAGTGCAAAAACCTGATGGTAGAATGGTTCCTTTTAATACTTTAGCTATGGAAGTCTTAGAAAAAATATACAAAAACACAACCTTTCAAGGCCAAAGTGCCGAAGCAACTATCATATCAATGATTTTTGATGGCAGTGCATGGTATGATAAAGATATTATATTTATGCCAACAAGTCGCTTGGTTAATGAAGAAATTTCTAAAATTTTAGGTATTGAACCTAGAGCTTATACTAGTTTTAAAGATTTTTTCACTACAGATGCTTATAAACTACAAAAATATGTAGAAAATGCTAATAGAAAAAATCCAAATCGTAGAAGTGTTTTTGATAAAGAAATAATCAAGCTTGATGAAAGAGTAAATATTGTAAATTTAATTTTTTCAGGAGATATTTTTAAATTTATTCCACTACAAAATAGCACCAATAATCAATGGGTGGCACCACGCGAAGCATATATAGGTTTAAAAGGCGAAGAAGGTAAAGAAGTAAGAAGCATTTTAGAAAATTATTTCAATGCAGTTAGTAATTCTATTGCACATAACAACTGGGATGAAGCAACTAAAAATTTAAATATTATCAAAAATTACCAAGAAAAATACGGCCATGAAGTTATGCCAAGTGCTAAAAAAATTAATACAGAAATCTTTTTCAACAAAAGTCAAATTTTTGTAAATCTTGCTCCGCTTTATTTATGCGCTGGATTTTTACTTTTGATTATAGTTTTTGTTAAAATGCTTCTGCCAAAAATTCGCATTGATTTTATATTTAAATGTGTTTATGTGTTTAACATTGTGGCATTTTTCATCCATACTCTAGGTTTGGCTTTGCGTTGGTATATAGCAGGTCGCGCTCCATGGAGTAATGCATATGAGAGCATGGTTTATATAGCTTGGGCTTTATCATTATCTGGAATTTTCTTTTCAAGAAAAAGCCCTATTGCACTTTCTTTAACCTCTATTTTAGCAGGAGTTACTTTAGGTGTAGCTCATCTTAGCCAAATGGATCCGCAAATTACCAATTTAGTTCCTGTGTTGCAATCTTATTGGCTAACAATACATGTTTCGGTTATTACTGCTAGCTATGGATTTTTAGGATTATGTGCATTGTTGGGTATATTTGTACTTATTTTATTATGTATGCTAAAAATCAATGGCAAACATAATGAAAACATTTTAAGAAATATTACAGAAGCAACAAGAATCAACGAAATGGCTATGATTTTAGGACTTTGCTTACTTACAGTTGGAAATTTCTTAGGTGCTATATGGGCAAATGAAAGTTGGGGAAGATATTGGAGTTGGGACTCTAAAGAAACTTGGGCTTTAATTAGTATTTTAGTTTATGCAGCTATTTTGCACATTAGAATGGTACCAAAATGGGCAAATCAATACATTTTTGCAGTTTACTCCATGTTTGCGTATTGGGTAATTATCATGACTTATTTTGGTGTAAATTACTTTTTAACTGGTATGCATTCTTATGCAGCAGGAGATTCTGTGAAAATTCCTGATTATGTGTATTGGGGATTTTTATTTATGGTAGCATTAAGCTTAGCAAGTTATTTTAAAAGATCTTATGCAACAAAATTATAGGAAAGTTTTACATGAATAATTCTCTTTTTATTTTTTTAGTTATAGCTTTAGTGATAATTATCATACTTGGAATTCTTTTGGTATTATTTTTCATGCACAAAGAAAAACAACCAAGCAAATCAAATCCAGCTAAAACTCCAAAAATAAGCAATATAGAAGATTTTATATCTAAAGCAAATAATGCAAACAACTCTCAAGAAATTCAAGCCTTAATTTTGCAATTTTTAAATTCACAAAAACTAGGATCTAATCCAAAAGACAGCGCCACTAAAAGAAAACTTGATTTCATTAGTGCTATTTCAGCCAATGCTAATGCTACTCCTAAAAACATTTCATTTTTAAACAATGAGCTAAAAAAAAGATATAAAGCTTTGAAAAAAGAAATTGATGCTTATGAGCAAATAGGCCTAGCAAAAAGAAAAATGAGACAATCTTAAGGTTTTTTGATGAAAAATATTAGAAATTTCTCTATTATAGCTCATATTGATCATGGTAAAAGCACATTAGCTGATAGAATTATCAGCGAATGCGGAGCAATTAGCGATAGACAAATGAGCGCCCAAGTAATGGATACTATGGATATAGAAAAAGAGCGTGGTATAACTATAAAAGCTCAATCTGTGCGTTTAAATTATAAATTCAACAATGAAGAATATGTATTAAATTTAATAGACACTCCAGGCCATGTTGATTTTTCCTATGAAGTAAGTCGTTCTTTAGCAAGTTGCGAAGGGGCTTTACTTGTTGTTGATGCTTCTCAAGGAGTAGAGGCTCAAACTATAGCCAATGTTTATATAGCCTTAGAAAATGATCTTGAAATCATACCAGTGATTAATAAAATTGATCTTCCTTCGGCTGATATTGAAAAGGTTAAACACGAAATAGAGCATATTATAGGAATTGATTGCTCTAATACAATTTGTGTTAGCGCAAAAACAGGTGTAGGTATAAAAGAACTCATAGAAACTATCATCACAAAAATTCCTGCGCCAAAAACTGATGATGAAGCACCTACTAAAGCTTTAATTTATGATTCTTGGTTTGATAATTATCTTGGAGCTTTGGCTTTAGTTAGAATTTATGAGGGAAATATTGCTAAAAATGATGAAGTTTTAGTTATGAGTACAGATAAAAAACATCTCGTGCAAGATCTTTTCTATCCTCATCCATTAAGCCCTATAAAAACTAAAAAATTAGAATCAGGTGAAGTGGGTGTTATCGTGCTTGGACTTAAAAATGTCGCCGATGTTCAAGTAGGTGACACCATAACACTAACTAAAAATAAAGCAAAAGAAGCCATTGGTGGTTTTGAAAAAGCCAAAGCTTTTGTTTTTGCAGGATTATATCCTATAGAAACGGATAAATTTGAAGATTTAAGAGATGCTTTAGATAAATTAAAACTTAATGATAGCTCTATCACCTACGAACCTGAAACATCCCTTGCTTTAGGATTTGGCTTTAGAGTTGGTTTTTTAGGTCTTTTGCATATGGAGGTTATTAAAGAAAGACTTGAGCGTGAGTTTAACCTTGATTTAATTGCTACTGCTCCAACTGTTACTTATGAAATTTATCAAACCGATGGAGAAGTTTTAAAAATTCAAAATCCAAGCGAACTACCTCCGGTAAATAAAATCGATCATATAAAAGAACCTTATGTAAAAGCAACTATCATAACTCCAAGCGAATACCTAGGGAATTTAATCACTCTTTTAAATCGCAAACGCGGTATGCAAGTTAAGATGGATTACATCACTCCTGAGCGCGTTTTACTTGAGTATGATATACCTTTAAACGAAATCGTTATGGACTTTTACGATAAACTTAAATCACTTACCAAAGGCTATGCTAGTTTTGATTATGAGCCTATTGAATTTAGAGCGGGAGATCTTGTAAAACTTGATATTAAAGTAGCTGGTGAAAATGTCGATGCACTAAGCATCATAGTGCCAAATGAAAAAGCACTAAGCAAGGGCAGAGAGCTTGTAAAAGCGATGAAAGAAATCGTCCCAAGACAGCTTTTTGAAGTTGCTATCCAAGCAAGCATAGGAAATAAAATTATTGCAAGAGAAAATGTAAAATCCATGGGTAAAAATGTAACCGCAAAATGTTATGGTGGGGATATTACTAGAAAAAGGAAACTTCTTGAAAAACAAAAAGAAGGTAAAAAAAGAATGAAAGCTATTGGTAAGGTACATTTACCTCAAGAAGCATTTTTAAGTGTTTTAAAAATAGACTAAATCCCTAGTTTATACACTAGGGATATAAATTTATGCATTGATATCTAAAGAATTTCCACCCATTTCATTAATTTTTTGAGTTACTGTTTCAATAGCTTTATCAATTGTCTCATAGCTGATATCAGGAAGTTTGCCACCCCACATTTTTTCCGCTTGTGCAAATCCTGCTTTTAGACCCTCTAAACCTTTTTGAAGTTTTTCCATGTCTTCACCAGCCCCATTAATAACAAAATCAGCCAATCTTTGAGATGTTTTTGCTACACCAAAATATCCATCTTCCCCAATAAGCTCTTTTGCTTCATCAGCATTTAAACTAAGTATATCTTTACCTTCATATCCTATAGCTTTAAAATCTACATTTGATAAAATAGCTGTTAAAGAATCCTTAGATTGAGCTCCTTGAAAAATCCCTGCCTGAGATAGACTATTGGATGAACTCATGCTAAATACTTGCTGCATAAAATTCATAGCATAAAGCTTGGTTATGCCTTTTCCTCCCATACTAGCAAGCTTACTAAGCTTATCCTCATCTATATCTTTTGTGCTATTAGCACTTTTGGTATTGGCATCTTCAAGTTTTGTATTCAAATTAGCCTTCCTATTGCTAACTTGCGACTCTACTGCCACGCGTGAATACGAATTTATTTGCATCCTTGCTCCTTTTTTTGTGGGTTTATAAAAATCGTCTAAAAAAAATTAAAATTTACATTAAGAAATTTATAATTACAGCTTAAATATAATGCCAAATATTTATTATATTTTTAAAATTTGGGTGATATAAATGTTTTTCAAAGATTTTTTCATTATCATTGTTGATCCATATTTTAAAGATATTATAGAAGGTATAGAATCTCTTTATTAAATTTATTTTATCTATAAAATTTTAAATAAAATAATTTTTAATAAGGAAAGCTATGTCAATACATAATTTTTACACTACATTAAATCCTACCAAACTATTTATAAAATGTGCTTTGCCAAACATGGCTAGCATGGCTTTTATTTATCTTTATGTGATTATTGATGGAATTTTTGTTGGAAGATATTTAGGTTCAAATGCACTTGCTGCTATGAATTTAATGATGCCTTTTATCATGATAAGTTTTGCTCTAGCTGATATGATAGCCATAGGCTCATCAGTGCAAATAGCAATTAATCTAGGTAAAGGAAAAGTTGAAAAAGCAAGAGCTATTTTTTCTTTTTGTATAGTTATTATTTTTGCAATTTCTTGTTTAATGGGAATTTTAGGATTTTTTCTAGCAAAAACATTAAGTGTTTTTATGGGAGCTAATGAGAATATTCAAAGTTTATCTACTGAATATATGCAAATTTTTGCCACTTTTGCTCCCTTTATTATGCTAGCTTTTGCTATGGATAATTATCTTAGGATTTGTGGAAAAACTTTTTATAGCATGATAGTTAATATCATTACTGCTTTGAGTAATATTTTTCTTGACTGGCTTTTTATAGTGGTTTTTGATTGGGGGCTTTATTCGGCAGCTTTAGCAACTTGTATAGGGATGTTTTTAGGAAGCGTTTTAGGGATATTACCTTTTGTTTTTAAAGATTTAACTTTAAAATTTAAAAAACCAATAATCAAGCTGCAAATACTAAAAAATATACTTTATAATGGCTCATCTGAATTTTTTTCTAATATTTCTAGCTCTTTTTATACCATCTTAGCTAATGCTTTTTTGCTTAAACTTTCTGGAAGTACAGCTGTTGCAGCATTTTCTGTGATTTTATATCTTAGTACTTTTGTTTTCATGCTAGTTTTGGCCATGTGTGATGCTATGCAACCTGCATTAAGTTATAATTATGGACACAAAAATATTGCAAGAATTCAAGCTATTTTTAAAAGAATGTTTTTTGCTTCTTGGGGTGTAAGCACAATAGTGTTTTTATTTGTTTATTTTTTCAATAACCTTATAGTAAGTGTTTTCAACAAAGATAACAACCAAGATTTTATTCATATAGCACAAAATGCTTTGATATTTTTTTCTTTTTCTTTTTTATTTTCTTGGTTTGGAAAACTCTGCGCTTCATTTTTCACAGCACTTGATAAACCCTTACTTTCTTTAGGAATTTCTATTTCCCAAAGTCTTATTTTCCCATTCTTATCTTTATTTATACTAACGCAATTTTTAGGAGTAAATGGAGTTTGGCTAGCCACTTTAGTAGGTGATATTTGTATGATTTTTATTGCTTCATTTTTATTATATAAAACTTTTAAAAATCTAAACTCTTAGCTAATTTTAAACAAGAGTTTAGATCTTGTTCTTTACATATATATAAATTTTTAAAATTACGAAGTTTTAAAGCTGTACTTTGACCTATAACTACAACTTTATCTTCTTTTTCTAATGCAAAAAATTTCAAAAATTGCTCCATGCTTGAAGGAGCGCTAAAGATAAAAACACTTGGATGATGAATTTTTAACTCATCTTTTTTAGGCTCTATGGCTATATTTTCATAAACGATTAATTGTTTTAAAAGGATATTTTCTTTCAGCAAATACTCATCAAGACCTGAACTAATTTTCTTCGCTCTTAAATAAAGACATTTTTTATTTTTAAACTCAAATAAAAACTCACTAGCTAAATTTTTACCATAAGCCTTGCTAGGATATTTGACATTTTTAAAGCCAAGCTCTTTTGCAAAATCAGCACTTTTTTCTCCCACAGCATAAAGTTTAATATCAAAATCAATTTTGTTTTTACTTGACATTAATGCTTTTAATGCATTCTTGGAGCTAATGATTAAACAATCAAATTCCTTTAAATTAACTTCAAAATCAAGAAATTTAATTTCATTTAATCTTATAGTCTTAACACCATCAAATTCTTTATCCCCTATAAAATAAATCATTATTTTCCTATAAAAGTTTTATCAAAATTTGATCTTAAATTTAAAGTTGCTATATAAGGATCATTTGCTTGCATTATCGCTCTAACCACAGCTATACCTTGTATATTACAATCTTTAAGCAAATTTAAATTAACTTCATCTATCCCACCTATAGCCACAATAGGTAAAGAAGCTAAACTAGCAATTTCTTTTAATCCATCTATGCCAAGCACAACACAATCTTGCTTGCTAGGCGTAGCAAAAACAGCCCCCACTCCAAGATAAGTAGCACCTTGAGTATTAATAAGATCATTTTTATGATTGATCGTAAGCCCTATGATTTTTTCTTCGCCTAAAAGCTCCCTTGCTTTTTTTAAAGGCATATCCTTTTGTCCTATATGCACTCCATTTGCATTCACAGCCATGGCTATATCGATTCTATCATTTATCACAAAAGGCGTGTTGTATTTTTCACACAAAGCTTTAACTTTTAAAGCAAGATTATAAAATTCTAAAGTACTAAGATTTTTCTCTCTAAGTTGTAAAATATCAATCTTAGCTTTCAGAGAAGCTTCTAAAATATTTAAAAACTCGCTTTCGCTTTTTTCACCCTTGCTTGCGACAAGATAAATTTTAAATGATTTCATATTTGGCTCTTTTTTTAATTTCTTCATCATTTAAATTATTTAAAGCATCGATTAAATTCACTCTAAAACTACCACTTCCACTAGAAAGCTCTTGAGCGATTTCGCTAGCTATGCCAAAACTAAGCAAAGCATATAAACTAGCCTGAAATTTATCTTCTGACGCTCCTGCAAAAACCCCGCACAAAGAAGCACACATACAACCTGCTCCAGTTATTTTAGTAGCCATGATTGAGCCATTATAAATTTTAGCAATATGCTCTTGATTTATAATATAATCAATTTTTCCAGTTATAGCTAAAACACGCTTAGTTTTATAAGAGTATTCCCTAGCTTTTTCTAAAAACTCATCATTAATCACAAAAGTACTATCAACCCCTCTTGCTTTACCATCTAAACCTATAACACTAGCCATTTCAGATGCATTTGCTTTAACAATACTAATGCCTTTTAGATTAAGCAATTCAAAATTAATCCCATCTCTTGCCTTACTCACACCCAAAGCAACAGGATCAAAAATTATAGGTTTATTTAATAAAGTATATTCTTTAGTTGCTTTTAACATAGAATTTGCTATAAGTTGATTAATCGTACCTGTGTTTAATACTAAGGCTGAACTTATTCTAGCAAAATCAGCTTGCTCTTCATAAAAATCAGCCATAGCAGCACTTGCTCCCATTGCTATAGTTACATTTGCACAATCATTAGCTGTAACATAATTAGTAATATGATGAATCAAAGGATTTTTTTCTCTTACTGCTTTAATAATCATTTTTACTCCTTGTCATATTGAAAAAAATGATTAGTCGGGCCACAACCTTTTCCAAGTGCTAAAGAATTTAATATAGCTCCATACACATAATCTTTAGCAAGTTTTATAGCTTCATGTTTTTCTTTACCTAAGGCAAGATTACTAGCTATAGCTGAACTTAATGTACAACCTGTGCCGTGTGTATTTTTTGTATTAATTTTTTCTGCTTTAAAAATACTAAATTCCTTTCCATCATAAAAAACATCATTGGTGTTATATTTACTATGTCCACCTTTAATCAAAACACTTTTTGCACCTTCTTTGTGAAGTTTTATAGCGGCTTTTTTCATATCCTCCTCATTAAGTATTTTAAAATCACACAAAAACTCAGCCTCGGGAATATTTGGAGTAAGTACATCAGCTAAAGATAAAATTTCATCTTTAAAAAACTGACAATTTTCTAAAGGCATTAAAGCATAGCCATTTTTTGCAAACATCACAGGATCAATCACTACATTTTTAGCTTTAAAGCGCAATAAATTTTCTTTTACACAAATTATGATTTCCTTTGAACCTAGCATTCCAATTTTTACAGCAGCTGGCTCTATGTCTTCATAAACTGCTAGCATTTGCTCATCTATTATCTTAGTGGGTATATCAAAACAAGAAATCACTCTTGCAGTATTTTCAGCCACAACGCTTAAAACTACACTCATACCAAATAAATTATGAGCGCTAAAAGTTTTTAAATCAGCTTGTATACCTGCACCACCACTACAATCACTTCCTGCTATAGTTAAGATAGGAATTTTAGTTTTTGTTTTTGCTTGTATCATTTTTATCCTTTTTTTTATAAAAAAGGAAAGTTTTTGCAAGAATTCAAAGTTTGCATTACCAAACTTCTCAAGGGTCGAAGTTATACTTCCTCTCAGCAAAAGCTCCCCATTAATGAAAAATTATATCTTAGTTTTAATTAATCTTTAAAAATATTTTGAAATACTGCTATAATTTTGAAAAAACTACACAAAAATAAAAGGAAAAATATGACTAAAATTATTTTTGTTTGTTTAGGCAATATTTGTCGTTCTCCCATGGCCGAATTTATTATGAAGGATCTTTTAACAAAAGCAAATTTAAATAATGAATTTATTATTTCTAGTGCAGGTACTTCAGGTTACCACGATGGGGAGGATATGCATTATAAAACTAAAGCTTTATTAGATAACAAAAATATAAATTCTAAGCCATTTTGCAGTAAAAAACTAAATTTAAAAATGTGCGAGGATAATGATTTAATTATCGTAATGGATAATTCTAATTATAATGATATAGTTAAAAATTTTCCAAATGCAAAACATAAAATTCATAAAATCACTTCTTTTGCCTTAGAATTAGGATATGACGAAGTGCCTGATCCTTGGTATAGTGGGAATTTTGATGAGACTTACACTATACTTTCAAAAGCATGTTTTGGACTCTTAAATACTCTTTATAAAAATTTATCGTTTAAATAATATTTGTTTCTTTTTTAATTTTTAATGATATAATAAACTCATTTAAAATTCACCATAACATCAAAGGAGTTTAATTAATGAAAAGTATCAAATTAAAAATTTCATTAATAGCAAACATTATAGCTATAGTATGTCTTATAATACTTGGCGTTGTTAGTTTTATTTTTACAAAAAAAGCCTTAAATTATGAGGTAGTAAAAGCTGAAACTAATTATGTAAGAACTGCAGAAAAATCAATGAGAGATTTCAAAAAGCTCAATGTGTATTCTTTGGAAAAACTTTCTCAAGCCATCTTAAAGCTTCCATATAGCGAACTTAACACTCAAGAAAAACTTATGGATAATACAGGTAATTTACTAAAAACAGTTAGAGATATGAATAGTTATTTAGCTGTTTATATAGCTCAGCCAAGCGGTGAGTTAATAGTAAGTGATCCAGATAGCGATAGCAAAGGCTTAGATTATGGAATTTACGGAAAAGCGGATAATTACGATGCTACTACAAGAGAATTTTATATAGAAGCTAGAAAGAAAAATGGCTTATACATTACCGCATCTTATATTGATGCAACAACTGGTTTACCATGTTTTACCTACTCTATGCCATTAATCAAAGATGGTAAATTTATAGGTATACTAGCTATTGATGTTTTGGTAAAAGATCTACAAAACGAATTTAGCGAACTACCAGGAAGAACCTTTGTATTTGACCAAGCTTATACTGTATTTGCCTCAACTGACAAATCATTAGTTAGCGATAAGCAAAATCCAGATATTATAACAGTTGCTAAAGCTTATGAAAAAGCTGGTGATTATAATATTTTCAGCTATACCACACAAAATGGTAACAATAGATTTGGTATTTGTGTTAATGTTGATGGTTATACAACTTGTGCGGGCGAAAATATAGAAGTTATTGAAGCTCCTGCTTTAAAAATAGCTTATATTCAAACTACTATTGTTATTTTTACAAGTATAGCTAGTATCATTTTACTCTACTTCATCATCTCTTATTATCTATCCCCTTTACAAGCAATCCAAAAAGGTATCAATTCTTTCTTTGACTTT
>NZ_JAKMSK010000018.1:0-16371 GCF_025772605.1 Campylobacter sp. CNRCH_2016_0050h
AAAAATCTTAACATGTAAATCCTTTTTTTGTATATATTTATAGATACTGCATCAATATTATCTTTATGTTTTTTTAGTATAAATTACAAACAACTTTTCAACAGCAAAGCAATATTAACACTATGTTTATAAATTTAAGCTTAATTATAAACAATAATAAAATATTAGTATAATAAGAAGATATTATAAAAGTTTGAATGTATTGAAAAATAGAAGTTTAAATAAAAAATGTTATAAATTTTTAAAAGAGCTTTTTACTAAAAATATACTTAGCAAACTAGCAATAATTATAAAAATAATATAAATATAAAAATACTCCTTATATACAAAATTAACAATAAAAGGGGTTATAAAACCCAAAATTGCATAAGAAATATTATAAGCAAAAGAAAGACCGCTCGATCTTAACTCTGTGGTAAAAATTTGAGTCATAAAAATAGGAGCAAAAGCTATAATACCTTGTGCAAAACAAGCAAGCAAATAAAATAACAAAAACCACTCATTATAAAAGCTAAAACTAATGCCAAAAATTCCAAAAAGTAAAGTGAAAATCAAACAAATTTTAAAATGTCCTAAAAAATCTGCTAAATATCCTTGCGCTAAACTTCCTAGTATGATCATCACTATGGCCAAATTTTGATATAACAAAGCAGTAGTTTTGCTAACTCCTAATAAGCTTTCAAAATATTGTGGCAGTATCATTAAAGTAGCCACCCCACTTGTTAAAACCACAGTAAGTAAAGCGCATATTAACATACTTTTTTTATGTGTTTTTAAAGCCTGCAAAAGTGGGAAATTTAAAATTTTTTCTTTTGCTTTTATATTTTTAAAAGCTGGTGTTTCATTCAATTTCGTGCGTAAAAATAAAGCCAATATACCAAAAAATCCTCCTATAAAAAAAGGAATTCTCCAAGCAAAGCTTTCTACTTCTTCTTTATCAAAATACGCATATATAGTCAAAGTCGCTAAATTTCCAAGCAATAAACCTAAAGTCAAAGTCGCTGAAATAAAACCAAGTGCCAAACCAAGTCTTTTTTTACTCACAAATTCACTCACAAAAATCCAAGCACCACTAACTTCAGCTCCTATAGCTAATCCTTGGGCTATCCTAATAACAAAAAGCATAAAAGTAGCCAAAAGCCCTATGCTTTCATAAGTAGGTAAAAAGGCCAAAACAAAACTTGGTACAACCATTAAAAGCATGCTAATATAAAAAACATTCTTACGCCCTTTTATATCTGCAAAATGCGCTAAAACAACAGCACCAAAAGGTCTGGCTAAATACCCTGCCCCAAAGGCTACATAAGTATAGATTAATGGCCAAAAATCATCATTTTGAGGAAAGAAAATTTTTGCAAAAACACTTGCAAAGAAGATAAATAAAACAAAATCATAAAATTCCAAAATACCACCTAAGGAAGCATAGATGGTATTTTTAAAAGCTTTTTGCATTATTAAATTTTGCCACCTTCGATTACTACATCATCAGCTTTTATATCATCGCTAAAAAATGGCTTTAAAGTTTCATCATAAGCTTTGTGGAAAAATTGTTCATTTTGTAATTTTAAAATCAAATCATTGATAAAATTTAACATAGCTTCGTCACCTTTTTTTACAGCAGGAGCTATAACATCATGATTTCCAAGTTCTTTAATCACTACTTCAAAATTTGGATTTTCTTTAGCCCAAGCAAAAAGCAATGCATTATCATGACTTAACGCATCACCTCTTTTACCAATTAAAGCTGCAAAAGTTTCTGTATTTTGATCAAATTTAATCGTTTTAATATCTGGCATATTTTTTGTAAAATACGCATCAGCTGTTGTGCCTTTATTTAAAATTAAAGTTTTATTTTTTAAATCATCTAAAGTTTCAATATCTGACCCTTTAGGAGCCACCACCCCAAGAGCAACTTTCATATAAGGTAATGCAAAATCAACCACAGCTTCTCTTTCTGGGGTTTTTGTAAAATTTGCTAAGATTAAATCTACTTTATTTGATTCTAAAAATTCTACTCTATTTGCTGCTTCAACAAGTACAAATTGCACTTTTGACTCATCACCCAAAAGTTCTTTTGCTATGCGTTTAGCAAAATACACATCATAGCCTTGATTTTTCCCTTGTGCATCTAGGTAGCCAAATGGAGGTTTATCACCAAACACACCTATGCGGATTACACCTTGCTGTTTGATTTTCTCTATGGAATTTTCATTAGAGCTTGAATTTGAGCATGCACTAAAAAAAAGTGCCATTAAAAATGATAAAAGAAAAATTTTTTTCATGTTTTATCCTTATGATTAAAAATTTAAATTTTTAAACCTTATATTATTTTTTTAAATAAATATTTTAAAAAAATAAAATTAACGATGAAAATCAAACAAATTGAGAAATTTTTTCGCACGATCTGTCTTTGGATTTTCAAAAAATTCATCAGGATTTGAAATTTCTACTATTTTACCATCATCCATAAAAACTATTTTATCAGCAACTGCTCTTGCAAAACCCATTTCATGTGTAACTATAAGCATAGTCATACCATCTTTTGCCAAATTTAAAATCACATCTAAAACTTCACGCACGATTTCAGGATCAAGCGCTGCTGTAACTTCATCAAAAAGCATGATTTCAGGGTTCATACAAAGACTTCTAACTATGGCTATGCGTTGCTTTTGTCCACCGCTTAATTCTTTAGGATAAGCTTTTATTTTATGCAAAAGTCCTACTCTATCAAGCCAGTATTTTGCTTCTTCTAAAATCTCTTCTTTTTTTCTTTTTTGCACCTTTAAAGGTCCTAAAAGTATATTTTGCTCAACATTTAAATGATCAAAAAGCTCATAAGATTGAAACACCATACCTATTTTTTGACGAATTTGAGTCCATTTTTTATAATTTTTATCAATTTTCTCATCATCTACTAAAATAGCTCCATCAGCCATTTCTTCTAAGCCATTAATACATCTTAAAAGTGTAGATTTCCCACAACCACTTGGACCTAGTATAACCACTACTTCTTTTTGATTTACTTCTAAATTAATATCTTTTAAAACATGATGATCATCATAATATTTTTGTAAATTTTGTATTTTTAAAATGCTCATATTAGCTCCATTTTTTCTCTAAAAACTTTGAATATACTGACAAAGGATAACAAAGTATAAAATAAATCAATAAAATCAAACCATAAATCACAAAAGCCGCATAAGAATTTTGAAATAAATTAAGCTCAATCACTTGTTGACCTACTTTAATAAGCTCTATACCACCGATTAGATAAATCACTGAAGTGCTTTTAATAATTCTTGTAAAAAGATTAATACTCATTGGTAATAATCTTCTCAAAGATAAAGGTATAATGATAAAAAGATAAACTTCGAATTTATTAAAACCTAGTGAAAGTCCTGACTCATACTGATGTTTTGGTATACTTGCTAAAGATGATCTAACCAAATCCATCATCTCAAATACACCCCAAATACTAAAAACAATAATACTTGAACCCAAAGCACTCAAATGCCATCCAAACCATTTCGCCAAGCCAAAATGCACTATAAAAAGCCAAACAATCAAAGGCATAATACGCACAAACTCAAGCATAAAACGACAAAAAACATAAAGGAATTTGTTTTTAGAATGCATTAAAATTCCAAAAAATACTCCTCCTATGAGTGAAATCAAAACGCTAATCAATGAAAGCTCTAAAGTAACCTTTAAACCTTGCGCTAGTCTAAAAAAGGTATCTTGATTTAAAATTTCAAACATAATTTAACCTTTTTTCTATACGGTTTAACACTAAAGATAAAGGTAAAATCAAGATCAAATAACAAAGCACCAAAGCAAATAATGCTTCGTTACTTTTATAATAAAGCCCTATAAGATCTTTAGCCACATATACTAAATCTGCTAAAGCAATAATGCTTACCACTGAAGTTTCTTTAAGTAAAAAAATGATATTTGCACTAATGCTTGGCATAGCTATACCCAAAGCTTGAGGCATAATAATATAACGGAAATTTTGCCATTTACTCAAACCCAAAGAAAGTCCTGATTCGTATTGTTGTTTTTTAACCGCTTCCATACCCGCTCTTAAACTCTCAGCCATATAAGAACCACCTAAAAAACTAAGTCCTATCACAGCACAAGCAAAAGAGCTAAGTTGAATTCCAAATTCAGGTAAAGCATAATATAAAAAGAAAAGTTGGATTAGCAAAGGTGTGTTTCTTGAAAATTCTATATAAATTTTACAAATTGTGTTTAAAAAGGAAAATTTAAAATAACTCACTCCCACACAAAATAAACCTACTAAAAATGAAAAAAACACCCCATAAATAGCAAGTTTTAATGTAAGCCAAGAAGCTTGTATAAACATAGGGCTAAACTTGACTAAAAAATCAAAATCCATGAAACCATCCATACTTTAAAATATAATATTGTAACAAATAAGACTTAAAAAGACTTAATTAAATTTTGCATTTTTTCTTTATTTAAAATTACTATTTTACCTTTATTTGTGCAAATAAGCTCATTTTGTTTTAATTCTTTTAAAAAACGCGACAAAGATTCTGGGGGTAAATTTAAAATCACAGCGATTTCTTTTTGTTTTAAATTTTGTAGCTTTTCTTCATTTTCTAGTAAAAAGCCGACTAATCTTGACTTTAAATCCAAAGATTTTTGTCTGATAAAATTTTCTAAAATTCGAATTTTACCGATTAAAGAAGTCAAAAGTAAAAAACTAAATTCTCCATTTTCTAAGCATAATTTTTTAAATTCATTAAAATCAAAAACACAAATTTCACAATCTTGCTCACAAATTGCATTGGCTGGGTAATCAATACCCTCAAACACAGGCATTTCAGCTATAAAATTTACTGGAGTTAGAGCGTGTAGTGTTAGCTCAAAACCTTTTGCATTCACCTTATATATACGCACTTTTCCACTTAGTAAAATGTAAATTTTATTTGCTTTTTCACCTTGAAAAAATAAAATATTTCCTTTCTTAAAATACTTCTTTTCGCCCTTTGAAATCAAAATTTCAAAATGTTTATCCATTTTTTTCTTCCATATTTTTAATACTTTCTTTTGCTTTTAAAACCAGTTCTTCATCATCTGCAAAATCAAAAAATTTAAAGTGATTTCCATGTTGCACTCTACCATCTAGCAAATCCCCACTTAACCTGTTTTTTAAATCAAGCTCAGCTATTTTAAACCCATCTAAAGTTTTAGCAAATTCAAGCAAACGACTTGGAATTTCTTTTTGCTTAGTATATAAATAACAAAAACTCTCAAGTCCTACTCTACCTACCCTACCTCGAAGCTGATGTAAGGTAGCAAGCCCAAGTCTTTCAGCCCCAACAACTACAATCACGCTTAGTCTTGGTAAAGAAATTCCCACTTCAACCACGGTCGTAGAAAGTAAAATCGTGCCTTTTTCTCTAAATTCTTGCAAAATTTGATCTTTATTTTTATCTTTTCCATGAGTCACATAAACATTTTTGTATTTGTTTATCCAATACCCTTGTGCTTGTTCTAGCGATAAATAATCTATATTTTCACTTTCATTTACCAAAGGATAAATGATGATTACTTGATGATTTTTAGCTAGTTCATCATCGATTTTTTTAAGCAAATATTTAAAATCTTTATCTTGTATGCAAAAAGTTTTAATGTCTTTTTTAAAAGGCATTTGTTTGATAAAACTAAAATTTACAAGCTCACTTTGTATCATAGAAAGTGTTCTTGGTATAGGTGTAGCAGAAAATTGCACGATATGTGGAGCATATTGAGAGTTTTTACTAAGCTCACTTATTTTTTGTCTTTGATTAGAGCCAAAGCGATGTTGCTCATCTATCATCACTAAAACTGCTTCAAATTCTTCTTGATGAATGAGCGCATGTGTACCTATGATAAAATGGGCTTGTTCTTTTAATTTTGCTAAATCTTTATCTTTTTTACCACCCTTTAAAAGCAATACATTAACAAAATCAGGCAAAAGTCTTTTTGCTTCATGATAAATTTGCTCTGCTAATATACTAGTTGGAGCCATTAAAATAGCCTTTTTAGGATATACTAGCAAACTTGCAGCAAGTATGACCAAAGTCTTACCACAACCCACATCACCCATTACCACACGCCTTTTAGCGACTTTATTTTGCAAATCTTTTTTAATATCTTCTATTGCTAAAAGCTGATCATTTGTAGGGCTAAATTCTAAACCTTTAAGCCAAGAGCTTATATCAAAAAGTTCTATTTCATAAGCATTTTGTGATATTTTTTTACCCTTTAAACGCCTTAAATGATTAAAAATTTCTATATATTTTAAATCTTTAACTATGGCATTAAAATTTTTATAAAGAATTAAATCATCATAATTGTGTAAATTCAAAAGTAAATTGATATATTTTTGTTCTAAATTTAGCGCTTTTAAATTAGCTTCATTGATATATTTTAAAATAAGCTTTTTGATGCTTTCATTTTTAATAGAGCTAATTTGGTATTTAGGGATTATTTGACCTATGTTTTTTACTATTTTTGGGTTTATAAACTGCCAAATTCCATTAAAAAAATTCATCTTTGCATGGATACAAACCAAAGCATTATGTTTAAAAATTTTAAAATGCCATTTATTAGGATGAAAAATTACTATATTTGCTTTTATACCCCATTCTAAACATTCACAAAGTATAAAAAGCTGGGAGTGATGATTTTGTGTGCTAATAATTTTTACATTTTGAGTGCAAAATGTATCTTTTGGAAACTTTGAAATTCTAAAATCATCAAATTTTTTAGGTAAAATCAAAGCCAAATCGATACAATTTTTAACCCCTAAAGCATGAAGTAGTTTTAAATCCTTTTCTTCAACTTTCATTTTCTATGCTTGCAAAACTCACTTTGGTAATTTCACTATGTGCTTTGATGAAGTCATTTAACTCATTTAAAGTAGTGTTTTTAATCTTTTGCATTTCTTCTTTTAAATTTCCAAGTTTTAAACCATGCAAATATTCATTTAGCATTATATCTAGTCTTTTAGCCAAGTTTTCATACCTTAAAGGCATAGAGCCTACTAAAAATTGTTTAGCTAGTTGAAATTCTTTTTCATTGACTCCATTTTGGACAAAGTTTCCAAAAACTTCGTTAACTAAAGCTTTAGCCTCATTAGAACTTTCATTTTTAGTTTGCAAATACCCAAAAACTCTACTATAATTTAAATTTACATCAAGCATAGCATATGCTGAATACGCCAAGCCTCTTTTTACACGCACTTCTTCCATCAAACGCGAACCAAAACCACCTTGACCCAAAATAAATAAAGCAAGTTTAGCTAAATACATTTTCTCATCATTAATTTGTATATTAAATGGAGAGCAAAAATATATATAAGCTTGCTCAGTGCTTTTTTGCTCACTTACTTCTATACTCTCATCAACGAGCTTGTAGCTTTTGTTTTGATTTGGGGCATTTCTTTTTAGAATTTGGCAAATTTTTTCTACTTTAATCTTTACTTCATCTTCTTTAATATCTCCACCAAAAACAAATAAAGCATTATCAAGTACTAAATTTTCACTCATAAAATCTTGTAATTCTTTTAAACTAATCTTTTCTATGCTTTCTTTAGTCCCATCAAGACCACTAGCAAAAATTTCATCTTTAAAAACATTCTTATTCAAAAGTCTTTTTGCTTGATAATCATAATCAGTATTTAAACTTGCAAGTTCACCCAAAGCTAAAGTTTTTAATCTTTGTAAGATTTTTTCTTCAAAACGCACATTTAAAAACAATTCTTGTAATTTTTCTAAAGCAAAATCAAAATGTTCTTTCAAGCATTTAATACTAATTTGAAAATGTTCAAAACTAGCCTTAGCATAAAGCTCTATAGCACGGTATTCTAAGCTTTTAAAAAACTCATCATTACTTCCTTCATTTAAAAGCCTAGCAAGCATACTTGCACAACCTCTATTGTGTTTTTCTGCTATTTTTCCACTATTTTTAAAAATGAGCTTAAAAAATACTACAGGAAGCTCATTTTCATACTCATATATTATGTCTATTTTAGTTTCATTAAAGTCTAAATTTAGCATTAAAACCTTTCTAAAATATTATAAGCCGTATCGCGTTTGGCAGGTAATTCCCCTATATCTTTAATAAGTTCTATCATTTGTTCTTGATTCATTCTATATTTTGCACCAGCTGCGGCTACAACATTTTCTTCCATCATAGTTGAACCTAAATCATTTGCACCAAATTTTAAAGCAAGTTGGCCTATTAAAGAGCCTTGCGTTACCCATGAACTTTGTAAATTTTTAAAATTATCCAAATATAATCTTGCCAAAGCTAGCAATCTTAAATATCTATTAGAGCTTTGCTTGATGATTTCAGGATGTTTTTTGATCAAAGGGGTATTTTCACTTTGAAATGACCATAAAATAAAAGCTCTAAAGCCATTTGTTTTATCTTGCAAATTTCTTAAATGATCAAAATGTTCGATGATTTCCTCATCATTTTCAACCGTACCAAACATCATTGTAGCAGTACTTTTCATACCTATATTATGCGCACTCTCATGTACCCTAAGCCAAGTAGCCGTGTCGCATTTATGTGGCGCTATAACATCTCTTACTCTATCGCTTAATACTTCAGCACCCGCTCCAGGTATAGAAAAAAGTCCTTTAGCTTGTAATCTTTTTAAAACCTCTTCTATAGAAATTTTAGAAACTCTTGCTATATAAGCTATCTCTACTGCTGAAAAACCATGCACGGTAATAGTTGGATAATTAGTTTTTATATAAGAAAGCAAATCTTCATACCATTCTATTTTAAGTTTTGGATGTACCCCGCCTTGAAATAAAATTTGCGTTCCACCTATAGCTTGTAATTCTTCTATTTTTTGCCCTATTTCTTCATATTTTAAAATATAGGAATCATCATCTTTTTCTTTTCTGCAAAAAGCACAAAAATCACAATCAATACAGCAAATATTTGTATAATTTATATTTCTATCTACCACAAAAGTAGTTATTTTTTCAGGATGAAGCTCTAATTTTCTCTCATAAGCCATTGTACCTAATTCATATAAAGGTGCATTTTGGAGCAAATTTAACGCTTCTTTTTTACTTAATCTACTCATTCTTAAACCTTTTTTGTAAAAAGGATTATTATAACATTTAAATGTAAAATAATCTTA
Source organism: Campylobacter sp. CNRCH_2016_0050h (assembly GCF_025772605.1). Lineage (NCBI taxonomy): Bacteria > Pseudomonadati > Campylobacterota > Epsilonproteobacteria > Campylobacterales > Campylobacteraceae > Campylobacter > Campylobacter sp. CNRCH_2016_0050h. Next base: position 9,176 of record NZ_JAKMSK010000018.1, read on the forward strand.
AAGACGATATAATCAAGCCCTTTAATTTCATATATTCATAGGATACTCATGACTTATAGGTCTTTACTTAAAAATAATAAAACTTTTCGCTTTTTAGCAATAGTACAATTTATAAGTTATTTTGGTGCGTGGTTTTCTCAAGTAGGTGTTTTTACCCTTTTAACTAAAGAACTCGGTGCACCTGCTAATATCATAGGTTTTTCAGCTATTTTTGTTTTTTTACCTTCTATTATACTTGCACCTATAAATGGGGTTATAGTAGATAGATTTAAACCTAAAAATTTATTACTCACAATGATTAGTATTGAAATGATTTCTATTTTTATGTTAATTTTTGTAAATTCTTTAGCCATGCTTTGGTTGTTATACTTTTTAACCTTTGTTCGTATGGCGGTTGCAAGTATGTATTTTCAAACAGAAATGTCAGTTTTACCTAAAATTTTAACCCCGCAAGAATTAAAACTAGGCAATGAACTTCATAGTATCATATGGGCTGTATCATATGCTTTGGGTATGGGCGCAGCAGGGCTTTTTATAGATCTTTTTGGAGTAAAGCCAGCCTTTATAGCTGATACTTTAATGCTATTTTGTGCTATGCTTATACTCAAAACTTTGATTTTACCTAATGAAAAAAATACCACACAAAATAATCTTTTTATATTAATCAAAGAAGGCTTAGTTTATGTATTTAATAATAAAAAAATCATTCATTTGATTTTACTTCATGGGGTTGTAGGGATAACTGCTTATGATGTTTTAATCACTCTTTTAGCAGAATATGAATACGCAAAAGTTATTTCCATACCTCTAGCCATAGGGCTTTCTAATGCCATAAGAGCCATATCTTTACTTATAGGCCCTTATGTGCTTAGTCCTTATATTAATAAAAACACTTTGGTATATTTATACTTAGCGCAAGGTGTAGGTATAATGCTTTGGGCTTGCTTGCAATTTAACTTTTATCTTGCTTTTGTAGGCTTGGTAATGGCTGGTTTTTGCACTTCATCTTTATGGAGCTATACCTATACACTTTTGCAAAATGATTGCGACAAAAGATACTATGGCAGAGTGATTGCTTACAATGATATGGTATATTTAACCTTTAGTGCAATTATTGCTTTTTCAACAGGATATTTATTTGAATTTTATGGAATAAAACTAAGTCATTTTACTTTTGGCTTGGGAGTATGTTTTATCTTTGCAGCAATTTATTGGTGGTGGTTTAATAAAAAATATAATTAATCCACCTTAGAATAATAAACTCCACCTGCTGAAAAGTTTTTTTCAAAATAAGCTGTTTCAGGCACAAGATCTGACTTTCCTGGGTAAATTCTACCTTCTTTATTCAATATCCTATAAAAACGCTCCATAAGTCTTATTTTAAAATCTTGATCAAAATATATCATCATATTTCTTGAAAAAATCACATCAAATTTTCCAAATTTAAATAAAGAATCATCAAAGACATTACAAAGATCAAAACGACATCTGCAAGCTAGGGTTTCTTTTTTAAGATGATACATTCTATCTTTTACATCAAAATAACGCGTTTTTTGCATAGTGTTTAATCTAGATACTGAACGCTCTGAATAAATCATTTCATTACATTTATCTATCATTTTTTTATTAATATCTATACCAACTATATTCATACCTTTAACAAAATTCTCACTTGCTAAAATAGCTAAAGAATACACTTCTTCGCCGCTTGAACATGGAGCACAAAGCACATTTACAGGGCGATCAAGAGATTTTATATAAAAAATCACATCTTTTAATTGCTCTAATTCTCTAAAAAAATAAGTCTCACAAACTGTAATAAAATCCATAGTTTCTTGTTTTAAATTTCTTTGAAACTGCACTTTTTCATTTAATTCACTAAGACTGCTCAAGCCTAATTCTTGTAAAAATTTAGGAAGTTTAATAGATAATATATCCTTTTTCGCATTTAAGTTATTTCCACTTATTTGCTCTACGATTTTTACAAAATCATTCATTTCATTTTCTGTAATCTTTATCATCTTTTTTTGTCCTACGATTTGATGAAATTTGTTATTTCTTTTTTGAGTTCTATTAAACTCATAGGTTTTAAATTTGGATTAGTATCTCTGGCTTTTTTTGGCATACCATATACTATAGAATCTGCCTCATTTTCGCACAAACACCTTACTCCTGCTTTATAAAGTTCAAACAAAGACTTAGCACCATCATCGCCCATTCCTGTCATAATCAAAGCTAAAATTTTATGATATTTGCAAAGATTAACAGCAGAATTAAATAGCACATCAATCCCTGGATTAAAACTACTAGTTTCATCTGTAGTATTTAATGTTAAGGTATTGTTGCCACTTAAAATCATATTTCTTTGACAAATATAAATTTTATTTTTCAAAACTTCCTTATCACTTGGTATAATCACCTCGCTTAATGCTTCTTTGTTAAATTGATTTACAAAAGAAGGAATAAACGCAGGATTCATATGCTGAGCAATCACTACTGCACAATCTTTCAATTCTACATCATTTAGTAAAAACTTTAGTTGGCTTGGGCCACCTGTTGAAGAACCAATTAGTATAAGCTTCATTTTTTACCTTAAATAATTATTGTTATTATATCAAATAAATATTTGAAAACATAAAAAATAATTATATATAAGAAAGAAAAATTTTAATTAAATATGATAAAATTAATACTTTAAATTTCAAAAATGATAAAGTGAATGTCAAATGTTAAGAGAAAAAATTTATATTGCAAGTGATCATGCTGGTTTTATTTTAAAGCAAGAAATTACTAAATTTTTACAAGAAAAAAATATTACTTTTGAAGACTTAGGTCCTTTTAGTGAGGATCGTTGTGATTATCCTGATTATGCACATTTATTAAGCTCTAAAATAAATGAAAAAAGTTTTGGAATTTTAGTATGCGGATCAGGAATTGGTATGAGTATAGCAGCAAATCGTCATAAAAATATACGCTGTGCTTTGTGTAATGAATCTTTAAGTGCTAAACTTTCAAGAGAACATAATGATGCAAATGTTTTAGCACTAGGAGCTAGATTAATAGGGGTTGATATGGCTTTTGAAATTATCTCAAATTTTATCAACACTTCTTTTAGCGGCGGAAGACATTGCACAAGAATTAGTAAAATAGAGGAAAGATTATGATCTTAAGTTGGCTTGTATTAACTGTATTAATTTGTATTAGTATTTATATGACTATTATGCTACTTTATTATAAAACCCTGCTTCATAAAGAAAAAGTGGCAAAAGAATTTATAAAAAACAACCTTGATGATACTGAAATTGTTATTAGAAAACTACAAGTACAACTTCAAAGAAGTTTGGGTAATATTGATATTTTAACTGAAGAATTAAACAAAAGTAAAGCAGACTTAACCTCTCTTAGAACAAGAAATTCACAATATCGTATTGAAAATGAAAAACTAAGACAAAGAATCAAAGAATTAGAAGCAAAAATAGAGGCATTATTATGATAAAAGAGCAAGATAAAAAATATTTACTAGATAGTATTAGAGCTATTAAGGACTTTCCAAAAGAAGGGATTGTTTTTAGAGATATTACTACTTTATTAAACAACAAAGAAGCATTTGCGTTTTTAATGGATCATTTAGTTGAAAAATATCAAAACGCAAAGCTTGATTATATCGTTGGTATAGAAAGTAGAGGTTTTATTTTTGGAGCTGCCTTGAGCGCTAGATTAAGACTTCCTTTTGTACCTATAAGAAAACCTGGCAAATTACCTTTAAAATGCTTACAAGAATCTTATAGTTTAGAATATGGCAGTGATACTATAGAAATTCATATCGATGCTTTTAATAATCAAAAAGCAAATGTTTTACTTATAGATGATCTTATCGCTACAGGTGGCACAGCTATCGCTGCTGTGAAACTTATAGAAAAACTCAATGCAAAATGTGTTGAAGCTTGTTTTTTACTAGAGTTAAAAGATCTAGATGGTGCTAAAGAATTAGCTAAATTAACTTCTGTTTATAGTGTTTTAGAGGTATAAAATGGAAGAATTTTTAAAACAACTTTTGTATGATTATAAAAATTGGGCTTATATTATTGTGTTTTTATGGTGCATACTTGAAGGAGAACTTGCACTTATTTTAGCAGGTATTTTTGCACATGAAGGCCATGTAAATTTAGGACTTATTATCTTTATAGCAGGCTTAGGCGGCTTTGTAGGCGATCAAATATACTTTTATATAGGAAGATATAACAAAAAATACATTCAGAAAAAACTTCGCACCCAAAGGCGTAAATTTGCCATAGCACATTTACTTTTACAGCGTTTTGGCTGGCCTATTATCTTCATACAAAGATATATGTATGGTTTTAGAACTATTATACCTATGAGTATAGGATTAACTCGCTATAGTGCTAAAAAATTTGCGTTTATTAATCTTATTAGTGCGTGGGCTTGGGCTGCTATAACTATTTTACTTGCATGGTTTTTTGGAAAAGAAATTTGGCTTGCAGTAGAATGGGCTGGAAATCATTGGTATTTTGCAGTGCCAATTATTGCTGGCTTTTTATTAGCTTTATTTTTAGGAATGAAACAAATAGAAAAATCAATACTTACAAGAAGGACTCGCAAATGACTTTTAATTTTATAGAAGAAAATATCGGCTCTATAAATGCTGATTTTGAAATCATTTTAATACAAGATAAAAAAATAGAAAAATACACTCAAAGTCAAGAACTTTTCAAGCTTTCAAGCTATAAAGGTGAAGGAATTTGCATAGATATGCAAAATAAAATTCTTTATAGTGAACTTAAAAGCTTAGAATATGAAGATATAAGGCTTGCTTTTGCAAATGCATACAAAGCTTTAAAAAAACTTGAAATTCAAAGCGTAAAAACAAAAAGTGTCATAGGAAAATGTGTAGTAAATAGCTTTAATGCTATGATTCAAGGATTTACTTTTGGTGCTTATGAATTTAATAAATACAAAAAAGAAAAAACACCAAGCAAATTAGAAAATATCTTCATTGCAAAAGATGAAATTAATAATAAAACATACAACCTAGAAGAAGCTTGCATAGGTATAAACTATGGTCAAATTTTTTCAAATGCTTGTGATTTTGCAAAAAATATCGTTAATGAAATCCCACAAATTTACACTCCTGCTAAAATGGCCGAAGATGCGCTTGAACTAAGCCAAAATAATTCTAATATTTCATGTAAAATTTATGAAAGCAATTTCTTAGAGCAAGAAAAAATGCAAGCATTTTTAGCAGTAAATCGTGCTTCAATTCATCCTCCAAAACTCATTCATCTTTCTTATAAACCACAAAATCCAAAAATGAAAGTAGTGTTTGTAGGTAAAGGGCTAACTTATGATAGTGGTGGACTTAGTTTAAAACCTGCTGATTACATGCTAACGATGAAATCAGATAAAAGCGGCGGTGCGGCTGCAATGGCTATTATCAAAGGTGCAAGCGAGTTAAACCTTGATATAGAAGTTCATTCTATCATCGGCGCAACTGAAAACATGATAGGCGGAAATGCTTATAAACCTGATGATGTGCTTATTTCAAGAGAAGGTGTGAGTATAGAGGTTAGAAATACCGACGCAGAAGGAAGATTAGTTTTAGCAGATTGTCTTTCACTTGCTCAAGATCTAAAACCTGATTTATTAATAGATCTTGCTACTTTAACTGGAGCTTGCGTGGTAGGACTTGGAGAATACACAAGTGCCATCATGGGAAATAATGAAGATTTGCAAAATGAATTTTATAAAATAAGTAAAAAAAGTGGAGATTTAGCTACTATTTTACATTTTAATCCACACTTAAAAGAGCTTATAAAATCAAACATAGCAGATGTTAGTAATACCTCTTCAAGTCGTTATGGCGGGGCCATTACTGCGGGATTATTTTTAAATTCTTTCATTAGAGAAGAATACAAAGACAAATGGCTACATTTAGACATTGCAGGACCAGCTTATTTAGAAAAAGCTTGGGGTTATCACTGTTTTGGTGCAACCGGAGCAGGTGTTAGAATGTGCCTTTCATATTTACTTTATCTTTCAAGGAAACAAAAATGAGTTTATCAGTTGGTATAGTAGGACTTCCAAATGTTGGAAAATCTACCACTTTTAACGCTCTAACAAGAGCACAAAATGCTGAAAGTGCAAACTATCCATTTTGCACCATAGAACCAAACAAAGCAGTGGTACCTGTGCCTGATCATCGCTTAAAAGAACTAGCAAAAATTGTTAATCCACAAAAAATTATACGCTCAAATATAGAATTTGTTGATATAGCAGGCTTAGTAGCAGGAGCTAGCAAAGGTGAGGGTTTGGGTAATAAATTTTTATCTAACATACGCGAAACAGAGATGATTTTACATATTGTGCGTTGTTTTGATGATGAAAATATCACCCATGTTGCGGGCAGTGTTGATCCTGTGCGTGATGTGCAAATCATAGAAACAGAACTTATATTAGCAGATATAGAACAACTTAGCAAAAAAATAGAAAAACTCACTAAAGGTGCAAAGGCCAATGAAAAAGGCGCAAAAGAAAGTTTAGCTTTAGCTAATGAGCTTTTAGAGCATTTAAATCAAAATAACAGTGCAAGTTCTTTTGCTAATAAAAATGAAGTCTATCATGCTCTTATAAAAGAACTAAGATTGCTTTCAGCTAAAGAAGTGATATATGGAGCCAATGTAGATGAGAATTCGCTTTTAGAAGATAATGAATTTGTAAAAGATCTTAAAGAATTTGCAGCAAAATCAGGCCATGAAGTAATCAAACTTTGCTCTAAAATAGAAGAAGAAATGATAGCTTTAAGCGATGAAGAAAATTATGAATTTTTAAAATCTTTAGGTATAGAAAGTAGCGGGCTTGAAGTAGTTATACACACAGCATTTTCAAAGCTAAACTTGATTAGCTATTTTACAGCAGGTCAAGTAGAAGTTAGATCATGGACTATACAAAGAGGTTGGAAAGCACCAAAAGCAGCAAGCGTGATCCATAATGACTTTGAAAAAGGTTTTATCAAAGCTGAAGTAATTTCTTATGAGGATTATATCGCTTGCAAAGGCGAAAGTGGTGCTAAAGAAGCAGGAAAACTACGCCTTGAAGGGAAAGATTATATCGTACAAGATGGCGATGTAATGCATTTTAGATTTAATGTTTAATTTCAATTGCAAGCTAAAACAGCTTGC
>NZ_JAKMSK010000019.1:0-14078 GCF_025772605.1 Campylobacter sp. CNRCH_2016_0050h
TCTTCTATATTTTCTTCTATATTTTCTTCTATATTTTCTTCTATATTTTCTTCTATATTTTCTTTATCTAAGCTATCTAAAAAAACTAAATCATCTTCTGTTTTCTCTTCATCTATTAACTCACTTGTTGCATCAAACACATCATCATTTTTTAATCCATCACCTAAATTCTCTTCAAAAAAATCTTCTTGTAAATTTAAATCATCTTCACTCAAATTTTCTTCATGTTCAGACAAATCAATACCTTCTAAAAGTTCATTTCCATTCAAAGGCATATCTTTACCAACAACTTCCTCATCATCAAAATTTAGTTCATCTTCGCTCAAAGCATCTTTTTGAATATCATCCAAAACCCCATCTCCACTTAGAAGATTTATAAAATCGGTAGGTAAAAACGGTTTATACAAACACTCTATACCTTCTTTTTGTTCTAGGTTTCTAGGTAACAAATAAATCAATCTATCACATTTACTTTTTAAATCATCTAAATCAGCCTCAATATCATGATCTATAATAATTACATCATAAAATCCCTCAAGCTCCTCAATATCCTTGAGCTCCTCAAAATCATAACCTAATTTTTGAACCCCCAAACTAATTAATTTTGAAACAGCTATATTGGAATTTATTAGCAAAACCCTCATTATCATCTCCCAAGAATAAAAAATACATTATTTTAAAACATTTTTAATTATTTAATGCTTATATATTAAAAAATAACAACTCTATATGCTCAAAACTTTTTACTATTAAATTTTTAAAATATTGCATCATAATAAGTAAAATAGCAATAAGAACCGCGAAAGACAAAAATATCTTGATAGGATAACCAACCACTAAAAGATTAAATTGCGGCATAGTTTTCATAAGCATGCCAAAAATCACATCTGATAGCAAAGAAATAGCTAAAACAGGAAAAGCCATAGAAAAACCAAGCACAAAAATATTTACCATAGCTTTATTTAAATAAAGCATTAAATTTTCATGTGGATAAAATCCACCTATACTAATATATTCCAATGAATTAGATATAAAAAGCAAAATCAAATGATGTCCATCAAAAGCTAAAAATACAAGCAAAGCTAATAAATTTAAAACTTGTGAAATTACAGGAGTATTTGCACCTGTTGTGGGATCCATAACACTAGCCATTGAAAAACCCATAGTAAAAGAAATCTGCTCACCTGCCATTTGCAAAATGGCAAAAGTCATTTGCAAAATCATTCCTGCTATCATCCCAAAAATAACTTCACTTAAAAGATATAGAATAAAAAAAGAATCAGGCGTATTATTTTCAAGTTTAGCTAAAGGGTATAAAAACATTGTTAAAAACATTACCAAAGTTGTTTTTACCACCAAAGGAATACTATTATGAGAAAAAAAAGGGAAAAAAACTATCAACCCACTCATTCTAGCAAACAAAAGCATGAAAATAACTACATTTTCATCACCTAAATATTTAACAAATTCCATGGTTGTTTAAGTGAAAAACCTTATCACATTTTTTAGCAAGCTCTTGATCATGCGTAACAAAAATTAAAGCTGCATTGTTTTCTTTGATATAATCAATCAAAATATCCATTACATTTAAAGCATTTTTAAAATCTAAATTTCCAGTAGCCTCATCTGCAAAAATAATTTTTGGCTTCTTGCTTAAAACCCTAGCTATGCTTACTCTTTGCTGTTGTCCACCACTTAGCTTTGTGATTTTTTGATTCATTAAATCTGCAATATCAAGTTTTTTTAATAATTCATAATCAATATTCTGCCCACTTAAAACACTCGCAAGTTCTATATTTTCAAAAGCCAAAAAACCTTTAAATAAATAATGCATTTGAAAAATAATACCAAAATCTTTTCTACGAATTTCTAGCAAAGCTTCATCATCTAAGTCGTATAAATCTTGATTATTATAAAAAACTTTTCCCGATTGAGGTTTTAATAAGGTAGATAAAATATGCAAAAGAGTAGATTTACCACATCCACTGCTTCCACATACTGCAATACAATCTTTTATATTTAAAGTAAAATTTAAATTTTCAAAAAGCGGAATATCAAAACTATGGTTTAAATTTTCCGCTTTTAAAAGTTCCATTTTTAACCAATTTGTGCAGCAACTTCAGCAGCAAAATCTTCAGTTTTCTTTTCTAGACCCTCACCTACTTCAAAGCGAATAAATTCGACTATTTTGATAGTTCCACCTAGTTCCTTTTCTTTATCAACAATTACTTGTTCGATAGTTTTTTTATCATCCATTACATAAAACTGACCCATTAAAGTAAGTCTGCTATCAAGTTGAGAGTTATCTGCTATAAAACTATTCAACTTACCTGGGATAATATTAGGCCAAATTTTTTCTGGCTTACCTTGTGCTTGAAGCTCAGCCTTAATAGCTTCTTCAGCTGCTTGAATTACCTCTTGAGTTAATTGTTTTCTGCTTGCATATTTTGGAATTTTATGCTCTGGTTTATTAGGATCTTTTAATCTTCTTCTTTCTTCATTTTCTTTTTCTAACTCAGCAACTAAAGCTTTATACTCATTTTCTACAAAATCCATATCAAGTTCTTCATAAGATAAATAACTTGGCTTCATTGCAGCAATATGCATACAAATATGTTTTAAAAATTCTCCACACTTGCTAGCCGTAGCTTCACTATCGCAAGCTGCAGCAATAACTACACCAACACGACCATTGGTGTGAATATAACCATTTACTATGCCATTAGCGCCCGCTTTTAAAGTAGCAAATCTTCTAACAACTAAATTTTCACCAATAGTTGCAATTTGGCTTTTTAAGTACTCTTCAAATTTAACACCATTAATCTCACTTGAATGTAATTCTTCAACATTTTGAAGGCTCTTAGCTTGAATATGTGCTGTTGTATCTTTTGTTAAAGCAATAAATTGTTCATTTTTAGCAACAAAATCTGTTTCTGAGTTAATTTCACTTACAGTTGCACATTTAAAATCATCACTTACTTTTACACTTACTAAACCTTCAGCGGCTAAACGATCAGCTTTTTTATCAGCTTTTCCAAGTCCTTTTTCTCTTAAAAGTTGCACTGCTTTTTCAAAATCACCATCTGTATCTTTTAAAGCATTTTTACAATCCATCATACCTGCGCCAGTGCTCTCGCGCAGTTCTTTTACCATTTGTGCAGTGATTTCAGCCATTACTCTTTATCTCCTTCAAAATCTTCTTCACTCATAGCTTCTTCTAAAACTTCTTTTTTCTCTTCTTCAGAAATAGGCTGTTCTTCGCTAACTTCACCATCTTGCTCTCTTAATGCTTTACCTTCATTGATTGCTTCAGCCATTTCTTGACAGAAAAGTTGAACCGAACGAATTGCATCATCATTTCCTGGAATTGGGAAATCAACTAAATCAGGATCGCAGTTTGTATCTAGTGGAGCAACTACAGGGATTTTTAATCTATTAGCTTCTTGTACTGCAATTTTTTCTTTAACAGTATCAATAACAAAAATCATATCAGGTTGAGTTTTCATATATCTAATACCACCAAGATATGCTAGTAATTTTTCTTTTTTTCTAGTAAGCATTAATGCTTCTTTTTTAGTTAAAAGTTTAATACTTCCATCTTCTTCCATTTTTTCTATAACTTCTAATTTTCTAATTGATTGGCGGATAGTTCCAAAATTTGTCATCATACCACCAAGCCATCTGTGATTTACATAAGGCATACCACATTTTTCAGCATATTCTTTAATCGCTCCACCCGCTTGTTTTTTAGTTCCAACAAATAAAATTGTCTTACCTTCTGCTGCAGCGTCACGAACAATATTATATGTATATCTAAAATATCTAAGCGTTTTTTGCAAATCAATTACATAAATACCTTTTCTTTCGCCAAAAATAAATTTTTTCATTTTTGGATTCCATCTTCTTGTTTGGTGTCCAAAGTGTACACCACACTCTAATAAATCTCTCATGCTTACCATGAAAATCTCCTTGAAATAAAATAATTAGGTTTATTCCTCCGCATTCTTTAACCCATAAGCAACCTAATAAGGAAATTAATGCGTGTGAAATGAAAAAAATATTATATCAAATTTTATTTTATATTTAGCTTATTATTGAAGAAAAAGAACGCCACAAGGCGTTCTTTGAGTAAATTAGTGTAGTTTAGACCAAACTGATCTTTTCCAACCTATAGCAAAAATACTTAAGATAGCAAAGAATATCATAATATAAATTCCTGTTTGTTCTCTTTCTTCTTTTTTACTATCACCAACTTTTTCAAGATAACTAATAACTTGAGTTTGTGCTTTTTCATTTAGACCAACTCTTGGCATAGCAGTTCCATGAATTTTCTTTTGAGGTTCATTGATAAAGATTTCAAGATAATGCGCGCCTTTAGAACGAATCATCATAGATAAATCCGGAGGCGTCATACCAAGATAATTTTTTAAATCACTCATATTTGAACTTGAAACAAAACCATCATATTTTACATCATGGCATCTTCCGCAAGCATTTTCAAATGTATGTTTGTTTTTAGCAAAATCAAATTCTTTTGCAATTAAAGCCGTTTTTGCTTGCTCTGAAAGCTCTTGGTTTTTAGCATATTTTTCTTCTAAATCTGCTTTTAATTTTGTATCAAATTCCTTCTCATACTCACTAGCTGTATTTTTAAAGAATGCAATTAAATCTGCTAAATCTTGATTATCTTGTGCTTCATCATCACTTAAAGGATAAGCAGGCATTAAGAATGGATTTTCATCATTAAATTTATGTGAAATTTGCAAAGCCTTAACTGGATCAACAATCAGTGCTGCTAAAAATTTCTCATCATAAATAGCACCCGCATCACTTAAATCAGGAGGTGTTACACCTAAAGAAGAATCTGTAATAGTAGCAGGAATTCCGACGGCTTTCACACCATGACATGCAATACAATTTCCTTCAAAAAGCTCTTTTCCTTTTTGTGCACTACCTTTACTAAAATCAATTTTTGCGATTTTTTCCCATAATTGCTTGGTAGCTTCTTCTTGGCTTTTAGCAAGCTCTAGTGCTTTTTGAGCATTAGCTATAGCTTTTTCACTTCCTGAAGCATTAGCATCTATTGCAGCTTTTTCTTTTAAAGCAACTTCGCCTTTGGTAAATTCTACATCAGCTTTTGCAAAGTCAAAATTAACCGGAGTTGAAGGAGGATTCATCACTGAATGTGCATAAGGCTCAACCCCCCAATAAACTAAACCTGTGAAAAAGACAACTACAAAAAATATTTTTAATTCTCTCATTATTAGCCCCTTTTTCTTTCCATGATAGTAATAATTGGTAAGACTACTAACAATAATAGTAAAAATACCATAGAAGCATAAAATCCTATCCAAGCATTAATTCCTGTTGGAGGAAGCTTTCCATAAACTGTTAGTACAATTAAATCTATCAATAACACCCAAAACCATACAAAAAACATTGGTCTTTCGTGTGCTGGTTTTACAACATCACTTCTATCAAGCCAAGGCAACAAGAAGAAAATAATTTGTGCTATACCAAACGCTGCAAGACCTATATCAAAAGCTTTAATGCTTCCAACATCAAAGAAAAATCCTCTTAAAACTTCATAACTCCATAAGAAATACCACTCAGGATAAATATGAGGAGGTGTTTTTAAAGAATTTGCTGGGTCAAAGTTAATTGGATCCATTGCGAAATTAAATTTAAAACACACCAAATAGAAGAAGAAAATCATAAATAACGCAATATACATAAAATCTTTAGCTAAAAATCCTGGCCAAAAAGGAATAACTTTAGAACCTTTTGTATCACCTGCTAAATATTTTTCAGCTTCCAAATCAAAATCAATTTCTTCTGAAATTTCATTATTTACATGAGGAATTCTTAAAGAATAAAAGTGGAATGCAATAATTGCTAAAATTACAATTGGCAATAAGCACACATGCAGCATAAAAAATCTAGTTAAAGTTGGATCTGATACTGCAAAATCTCCTCTTATCCAAATAACTAATGCATCACCTATAAAAGGAATTCCGCCAAAAAGCTGAGTAATAACTTGAGCAGCCCAAAAACTCATTTGTCCCCAAGGTAACATATACCCACTAAATGCTTCTGCTGAAAATACAACAAACAAAAGCATACCGCTAATCCAAATCATCTCACGACCCTTTTTATAAGAGCCATAATAAATTCCCGTTAACATATGGATATATATGATTAAAAACACAACTGAAGCAGCCACACCATGCATATGACGCCAAAGCCAACCATACTCTACTTCTTGCATGATAGTTTTATTAACACTATCAAAAGCCAAAGCCACATCTGGCTTATAATACATTACTAAAAATAGACCTGAAATAAATAAAATAGCAAAAAGAGTTGTCAAGATAACACCCATTGCCCATAAGAAGTTAATTTGTTTTGGTATCCAATACTGAGCCATTAAAACATTAAAAAGCTTATTTACAGCTAATCTTTGATCAAGCCAATCTATAATACCACTAGCTTTTTTTATCTGTGCCATATCAAGCCTCCGCAATCATTTTTTTATATTCTGGACCTTCTTCACCTAACACTAGTTTAGTTCCATCAATTCTAAAAGGAGGAATGTCCAAAGGTCTTGGAGGAGGACCAAATACATTTTTACCACTAGTGTCAAATTCGCCACCGTGGCATGCGCACTTAAACAATTTCTCACTTGGAGCATAAGCTGGAATACAGCCTAAATGCGTGCAAAGACCAATAACTACAGTATATGCAACATCACCCACAATAACATCCCTACTGCTATCTTTTGCCATATCCGCATCTTTTTTTAAGATAAATATAGGCTTTTTACGCCACTCGATTGTTCTTAATTCGCCTTCTTTCATACCAGAAAGATCTACGGTAGTAATACCTGCTGCTTTTACACTTGGGAGCGGATCCCATGTTTTTTTCATTGCAACTAATGAAAAAGCACCACCCACAGCAGCTACCGTTCCAAAGGCAAAGCCCATAAAGCTTCGTCTACTTTCAGATGTAGCCATTTTACTTCCTTTGTTTTGATTTATTTGTTGTAAAGTATAGCAGTTTATCTAAAAAATAATAAATTTTTTCTTTATATAAAAAAGCTTTATTTAAGATATGCAAGTATTTATTTAAAATAACAGAAGTGTATTTATTTTCAAATCAAAACAATAGATAAGTTAATATCATCTATTGTTTTTCATTTTGATATAAATATGCAAAATATCTAAAGCAGCAGGGGTGATGCCACTAATTTGCGAAGCAGCAAAAATAGTTGGCGGATTAAATTTTTGCAGTTTTTCCACCACTTCATTACTCAAACCACTTACACTTTTAAAGTCAAAATTTTCAGGAATTTTTAAGTCATTTAAGTTTTTCATTTTTTCTATTTGTGCTTTTTGCATTGCTATATAATGATAATATTTTGCTTCATTTAAAATTTCATTTAAAGAATACTCATCCATTTTTGCAAACATTTCATCTAGAGCTTTTAATTTTTCTATATTAAAACTCGCTCTTGCAACAATTTTTTGCAAACTTACTATTGAGGTAATTTTTTCTTCTTTAATGCTTTGCAAAAATTCATTATTTTGATTGCTTGGTGTCCATGTAGTTTGAAGTAAAAACTCAAGTCCTTTCCTAACATTTTGCTTTATATTATCAATATATGCATAGTCTTCTTGACTTAAAAGTTTAAAATTATGTCCATATTCTCCAAGTCTTAAAATAGCATTTTCTTCTCTTAAGAGCAGTCTATATTCAGCTCTTGAAGTAAACATTCTATAAGGCTCTTTTGTGCCTTTCATTACTAAATCATCGATTAATACCCCTATATAAGCCTCATCGCGTCTTAATACAAAAGGCTCTTTTTCATCAATTGCTAAAACCGCGTTCACTCCTGCCATAAAACCTTGTGCAGCTGCTTCTTCATAACCAGTAGTTCCGTTAATTTGCCCAGCACAATACAAATTTTTAATCTTTTTAGTTTCTAAAGTATGTTTTAACTCCGTTGGATCAATATAATCATACTCTATGGCATAACCAAAACGCGTGATTTTAGCATTTTCAAAACCTTTTATACTTCTTAACATCGCAATTTGCACTTCATAAGGAAGTGAAGTAGAAAAGCCATTAATATAATATTCAGTAGCATCTTTAGTTTGTGGCTCTATAAATAAATGATGACTTTCTTTATCACCAAAACGATTAATCTTATCTTCTATGGAAGGACAATATCTTGGACCTATACCTTCAATTTGTCCTGTAAAAAGCGGAGCGCGGTAAAAGTTACTTTTTATAATCTCATGTGTTTTTAAATTTGTTCTTGCTATATAACATGGAAGTTGATTGGGCTTGAAATTTTTTGTTTTAAAACTAAAGGCCTTAGGGTTTTCATCTCCGGGTTGAATTTCTAAAACACTAAAATCAATACTTTTAGCATCTACTCTTGGACAAGTTCCTGTTTTTAACCTCCCTACTTTTAAACCACTTTGTTTTAAATACTCACCCAAATTTGCAGACGCAAGCTCACCTACCCTACCTGCTTGAAGCTTAGTTTCACCTATATGGATAAGTCCATTTAAAAAAGTTCCTGTTGTAAGTATGATTTTTTTAGCAAAATATGTATTTTCTAAATTAGTTTTAACGCCCTTAACTTCATCATTTTCTATAAGTAAAGACAAAGCTTGCTCTTGAGAGATTTCTAAATTTTCAAGTTTTAAAAGCTTATTTCTAGCACAAATTCTATAAGCGTCCATATCAATTTGCGCTCTACTTCCACGCACTGCAACACCTTTGCTTTCATTTAAAATTCTAAATTGAATTCCAGCCTCATCAGTGATTTGTCCCATAAGTCCACCCATAGCATCAAGCTCTTTTACCAAATGTCCTTTTGCTAAGCCACCTATAGCAGGATTACAACTTGCAGCACCAATTTGCTCGATTAAAGTAGTTAAAAGTAAAGTTTTTTTGCCCATTCTAGCGGCAGCAGCACTAGCCTCAACTCCAGCATGCCCGCCACCTATTACGATTATATCATACATATTTTGACCTCATTTTTATAAAAAAGGCAAAAATTATATAATATTTTTTAAAATAAAACACTAAAAATACTTTTTGAAATTTAAAAGTTTTGGATAAAATCTCATAAAAATTAAAGGTATTGAATGTTTAATGGATTAATCCACGAATTAGCCTTTGTCAAATCATATCAAAACAACACTTTAAGATTAAAAGCAAGTTACAAACCAAAACTAGGCGATAGTATAGCAGTTAATGGTGCGTGCTTGAGCGTAACAAAACTTTTTGATAATGGCTTTAATCTTGAACTTTCTTATGAAACAAGAACTCACATAGCTATTGAAAATTTAAAAGACTATGTGCATATTGAACCTGCATTAGCTTATGGCGATAGAATAGATGGGCATTTAATGCAAGGACACATTGATGGTATAGGTGAAATTACTAATATTTCTAAAAAAGAAAACGGAGTTGATTTTTATATTAAATGCCCTGATAATATACAAATTTATATGGCAAGTAAAGCAAGTGTAGCTATAGATGGAGTAAGTTTAACTATCAATGAAGTTTTAAAAGATAGTATTCGTTTGACTATTATTCCTATAACCTTTAATGAAACCTTGTTTAAAAATTACACCATAGGAAGACGCGTCAATATAGAAAGTGATCTTTTAGCAAGATACATACACAGACAATTAAATTATAAAAAAGAAATTTCATGGCAACAAATAGACAAGATTACATCACTTTATTAGAAAATGATTTCGCAAAAGCTTTTGTAGCCTTTGATCAAGATTATAATATTTTTAGAGCAAAAATTTGTAATAATATTTTTCCTCGTGAAAATTCTATAAAAAAGTGTGTATTTTTAAATCAAATTCATTCTAATATCATCACTCAGTATAATAAAAATTTTCATTTTAACGCCGATGGGATGATTAGCAATGAAAAAAATATAGCTTTATGTATTTTAAGCGCTGATTGCCTGCCTTTGCTTTTATATGATGATAAAAATAAAACCGTAGCAGCTTTGCATTCAGGCAGAAAAGGTTGTTTTGAAAATATCTTAAAAGAAGCTGTTTTGAAAATGCAAGAAAGTTTTAACACTCAAACCAAGAATTTAAAACTCATCATTTCAGCAGGAATTTGTGCTAAAAATTATGAAATTAATGGCGAGGTTTTAAACCACAGCAAAGAAAATTTTGCGCATTTTTTACATGAAAATAAGCTTGATTTAAAAGCATTAGTTAAATTTCAAGCAAAAGAATTAGGTATTAATGATATTTTTGATATCAATCTTTGCACCTTTGATGATGAGAGATTTTTTTCTTATAGAAAAAATCAAACTCCAAAGCGCATTGTTAGCGTGATTTATTTAAAGGATTAAAATGTATGAAGTAAAAAATCTACTTGCTTTAAAAATTCTACAAAAAGCTAGAGAATTTGGTGATAATGACTTAAGCAATGAACTTTTAATCACTCAAATGCTAAATCATACCCCACAAACTCTAAATCAAAACGATACTAAAAATTTAAATGAATTTATCACAACGCTTATAAATGCTAAAGAAAAAGCTAAAATGAGCAATAAATAATTTTAATTTTTCCAAGTTAAAATAAATTTTGTTCCTTTCTTTAACTCACTTTCTACTTTTATTTTTATATTATGTTCTTTACAAATTTTATCTACCAAAGAAAGTCCTATACCAAAACCACCTTGATTTTCATTAAATCTTGAATAACGCTCAAAAATATTAGCCAAATTTTCCTTTGCTATGCCACAACCACTATCTGCTATTATAAGTTTTTGCTCTAAAAGTGCTATTTTAATATGTCCATTTTTTATATTATATTTTATAGCGTTATTAACAAGATTATCAAACATTTTAAAAAATTGCTCTTTATTAGCATAAATTTTTCCATCATTTTCCAAGCTAAGCTCTAAGTCGATATTTTTTTGCTCTAAAAATATCTTAAAATACTCCATTCTTTCTTTAATCAAATTTTTTAAAAATATCCAATCTTTTTTTGCTTCATAAGCTTGAGAAAAATTTAAAAAAGTTAAATCTGAATACAAATGACTCAAAGTCAAAGCAGCTATTTTTACACGCTTTAAAGCCTTAATTTCTTCAAAATTCTTTTTTCTTTCTAAACTCTCTACACTCATTAATATTGCACTAATTGGGGTATTAATCTCATGAGTGGTATCTTTTATAAAATTATTTAAAAACCTTATTCTTGCTTCTAAGGGCTTGAGTGCAAATTTAAGTATTAAATATCCTACCAAACTAACAAAAATCAAAGAAAGTACCATAGCTAAAGCAACTTTAAATCTTATAAATCCAAGTTCTTTAGAAATATCATCACCTTGTATTAAAACTCTTAAACGATTTACATCTCCTAATATTTCTAAAGCACTTTGATTTTGATTATCAGCAAGTAGCAAGCTATTTAAATTTATATCAGCTACATAAATCAAAGTGTTATTGTTATAAATATTCGCATTATTTGATTTAAAAAAAGTTGTTTGAGCAGGTAAATCAAGATTAGAAAAATAAACCTTAGTTCTATCAAATATTGCAAATTTTATATTAAAAATTTGAGCTATTTTCTTAGCACTTTTTTCTATGGGTTCAAAACGCGATTTTTCCATTTGCAAAATCACAAAACGATGTTCTTGTCTTAGCTTTATGCTATATTCGCTTATTAAATCTTCTATTAACTTAGCATACCATATACCAAAAAGCACTACAAGAATACTTCCTACACTTACTAAATACAAAGAAAGAATTTGCCATGCAACGCGCTTGGCTTCATGCATAACAATACCCTCTTCCTCTTTGATTGATAATGCTTTCTTTTCCTAAAATTTTTCGTAAATTTTTCACATAAGCTCTCAAACTAAGCTCACTTGGCTCTTGATCATATTCCCAAATTTCTTCAAAAATATAAGCAGTATCTATAAATTTACCTTTATTTTTCAAAAGTAATGATAAAAGTTTTAATTCTTTTAAAGGTAAAGACAATGGCTTATCGTTTTGATATAAAGTTTGCGATATAAAAGCAAATTTAAAACCATTTCCCAAGTCCTCATAATCTTCATTTTTATGCGCAAAAGAACGCTTTAAAATAGCATTAATCCTTATTTTTAACTCCTGCAACTCAAAAGGCTTTTTGATATAATCATCACAACCACATTCAAATCCTTGTTGTAAATCCATAGTAGTATTTAAAGAGGTCATAAAAATAGCTGGGGTATATCTACCTGCTTCTCTTAAATTTTTAAGCACACTAAAACCATCTCCTAAAGGGACTTTTACATCAAAAATCCATAAATCAAAATTTTTCTCATAAGCTTTATCTTGCGCATCTTGAGCATTATCCACCAAAATCACTTCAAAGCCTTCTTCTTCTAAAAACTCACTAACAATTTCCCCTAAGTTAATATCATCTTCTAGTAAAAGAATTTGCGTAGCCATTTTAAGCCTTTTATGCTATTTTAATTTAGATTATTATATTTTTTTTATGTAAATTTAGTGTGAATTTAGCATATTTAAAGGCAAGTATTTATAAAATATTAACTATTTTATTGAATTTAGGATTTTATTATGTTGCCAAATTGGGATCAAAAATATAGTATTAATAATGAAAAAATTGACGAACAACATAAAAAACTTTTTGAACTTGCCGCCAAAGTGGAAGAAATTTCAGATAGGCCAGTTTATCAAGTCGAGCTTAAAAAGATAGTTGCTGAATTTTTTCACTATATTAAAATTCATTTTCAAGATGAAGAATCCTATATGGCTGAGATTAATTACCCTTATCTAAATCAACACAAACTCATGCATAAACAAATCACAAAATCCATGATAAAACTCATACAAAGTATAAAAAGTACAAATGATTTAAAAGAAAAATTATATATAGTAGTTAATTCATGGTTGATAGAACACATCATTCAGCATGATATGATGATAGAACATTGGCGTCAAAACACCCAAGTAAAGAATTCTCCAGATACTTTTGAAGAAGAAGCTCCAAAACCAAAAAAATTCTTATATCAATGTCAATGCGAAGGAAAAACACACAAAGTTCCTTATGATATTCATTTAAAAATGCAATATTCTAAAGTGCAGTTTAAATGTAAAGAATGCTCTGCGAATTTAATACAATACAAAGAAAAAATAGAAATCTAATAAAAATTAATAATAATTTAAAATATAGTAAACTATAATGCTTATAAAACTCTTCTAAATATAAACAAGGAGCTAACATGCTACCAAAATGGTGTAGTAAATATAGTATCCATAATGAAGAAATTGACAGACAGCATAAAAAACTTTTTGAACTTGCTGCAAATGTCGAGATGATTTCAGATAAACCTGTCCATAAAGGACAAATTAAATTTTTACTTGCAGATTTTTTTAATTATATGAAAGAGCATTTTGCCGAAGAAGAAAAATACATGGCAAAAATAGGTTATCCTGAACTTTCTAACCATCAAAAAATTCACAAAAGTATCATCCAATCTATGATTGATTTAATTCAAAATCTCAAAAGCACAAATGATCTCAAAGAAAAACTTAACATCATTGCATCAAAATGGCTTTTAGAACATATTTTAAGAGAAGATATGAAGATAGAAAAATGGCATCAAGCGCAACTAAATAAAAATGCCAATACTACAACTTTTCAAGAAACTCAAGAAATTTATGAATATATTTGCTCTTGTGTAAATAAAATTCACAAAGTTCCTTGCGAAATTCACCAAAAAATTCAATTAAACAATGCAAGTTACAAATGTAAAACTTGTCAAGAAGCTATCAAATTAAAATAAAGGCTATAAAATGAATAAACGCTACACCTTAACTCTTCCATTAGAGCTTTATGAACGCTTAAATCAAACTGCGAAATTTTCTAAAAAGAAAAAAGCTGAAATTTTACGCAATGCTTTAGAAAATTATCTTGATGAAATAGAAGACTTTGCTCCAGCCATAGAAGCTTTAGAAGATTTAAAAGATGGAGATAGTAAAAAATTAGATAACATTATAAAAAAATTAAAATGT